>NZ_JBEYVC010000144.1:0-26982 GCF_040643855.1 Streptomyces sp. NPDC047072
GTGATCCGGATAATCTGGATCGCTGATCCGAATCAGCGTATCCCCTGGCAGGGCGGGAGAGAACGATGCCGACACACACGATGAGGAGCCGGGCCGTCGGCGTCGGTGTCACCCCCGCCAGCTACCCTCACCCCGTGAGCACCCGAGCCGTCTTCGCCGCGCCCCCCGGCGCCCGTGCCTACCCCCTGCGGACCGAGCGCGGTGACTTCGCCGTCGTGGACTCGCCCGTGCCCGCCGGTGTCGAGGCCAGGGGCACCGCGCTACTGCTGCCCGGATTCACCGGCAGCAAGGAGGACTTCACACTGCTCCACGAACCGCTCGCGGCGCGCGGGTACCGGGTCGTCGCCGTGGACGGCCGGGGACAGTTCGAGTCGGACGGCCCGGAGACGGACGAATCCGCTTACGCGCGAACCGAGTTGGCCCAGGACGTACTCGCACAGGCCAAAGCTCTCGACACCGCTCCCCTCCACCTCGTCGGCCACTCCCTCGGCGGCCAGATCGCCCGCGCGGCCGTCCTGCTCGACCACACCCCCTTCCGCTCCTTCACCCTCGTCTCCTCGGGCCCGGCGCAGATCTCCGACTCCCAGCAGCAGCGCGTCAAGCTGCTGCGGGACGGCCTCGCCGTGATGACGATGGCCGAGGTGTGGGACGCGATCCTGGCGATGGGCCCACCGGAGGAGGTCGGCGGCCCGGCGAAGGGCATCGGCGGCATCGAGCAGCTCCGCCGCCGCTGGCTCGGCAACAAGCCCGCCCAACTCCTCGCGACCGGCCGCCAGTTGTGCACCGAGCCGGACCGGGTCGCCGAACTCACCGCCGTCCCGCTGCCGTTCCACGTCCTGTCCGGCTCGCAGGACGACACCTGGCCGGTGCCGCTCCTGGACGACATGGCCGTACGCCTGCGGGCCCGCCGTACGGTGATCCCGGGCGCCGACCACTCCCCCAACGCCGACCGGCCCCGCGCCACGGCCCGCGCCCTGGCCGACTTCTGGGACACCGCAGACACCACAGCCGCCTCAGACTCCGGGGACTCCGGGGACTCCGGGGACTCCGGGGACTCCGCGGTCGCGTAGACCCTCAGTACTGCCCCTGCAGGTGCTCCCAGAACCCGTCCCGCAGTGCCCGCCGCAGATCCGCCTGCCCCCGCAGCGAGTACTGCAGCAGCCCCTCCGCCTCCACGAGCAGGTCCTGGTCCACCGAGCCCGGCAGATAGGGGTGGCCCGGCAGCAACTCCTGCAGCGCCGCCCGCCCCCGCTCCGCCAGCCACTTCGCGGCGATCTGCGCGCCCACGAAGCGGACGTCGTCGCGGGTGGGGCGGCTGGCCGTCGGTTCGTAGGCGACGGCGCGCCGTGAGACGTACGGCTTGAAGAACTCGAGGTCGAGGGTGCGCTGGCTGTCGACCTCCCAGAGCAGGGGCTCCGCCTGGTTACGGCCTTCAGGGGCCTCGATGCCCCAGAGGTGCACGCGTGCGCCGTACCCCTGGGCGGCCTCGACCGCCGAGACCAGGTCCTCGTCGCCGCCGAGGAGCGCCGCGTCGCTGATGGCGCGGTGGCGGGCCAGGGACTCCAGGTCGGTGCGGATCAGCGAGTCGACGCCCTTCTGCTGGTTGTTGGCGTTGAGGTTGCCCAACCGGACCTTCACGTCCGGGAGTTCGGCGATCGACTGCTGCTCGGCGGTGTGGATACGGCGGCGCGCGCCGTCGTACCAGTAGACCCGCAGCAGCCTGCTGTCGGCGAAGATCGAGCGGGCCCGGTCGATGAGCGCCTCGATCAGGCCCTCGGCGTCGAGGTCGAAGGCGCGCCGGTCCTCGGTGCCGGCCGCCAGCCGGCCCGCGGCCGCGTACAGATACCCGGCGTCGACGAAGATCGCATGCGTCGAGGGCGTCTTCGCCACTTCGGCGAGCATGCGCGTCAGCAGCTCGTTCGTGCGGTCGATGCGGGCGCTCAGGGCCGCCAGGTCGTCATTCATCGCCTCCATTGTCCCGGCGGTCACGCTGCGAACACAACCGGTCCCAAGGAGTCTCCGAAGAACCCCTTACCGGTCAGTAGTTAGTCGTTCGAAAAATTTCTTTAGCGTAGGGAATGTTTGTAACACGCCTACCGTTGACTCCTCATGTACCAGCAATCCTCCCCGGGAGGATGACCAGACGAAGGGAGAAGCCATGCGCTTCGAAATCATGCGACTCGACGACGTCGACGGCACGCCCGTGGACAGCACCGTCGTGGACGCCGCCTCCGTCAACCGGATCGTTCAGCAGGCCGCCGCCATAGGGCAGCGGCTGTGGATCCGTCCGGCCGACACCACGGCCTCGTAACAGACGCGGATCACCGTAGAGACTTGTGAGGGCCCCGGTCACCGACCGGGGCCCTTTCAGCTGTCCCGGTCAGCTCGTCCGGATCACTTGAGTGACCCCGTTGATGATCTGCTGCACGGCGATCGCGGAGAGCATCATCCCCGCGAGCCGGGTCACCAGCACCACACCGCCGTCCTTGATGACCCGGATGATCAGCAGCGAGTAGCGCATCACGAGCCACAGCACGACATGGATGGCGAGGATCGCCGCCCACACCGAGACCTGCCCGGCGAGACCCTCGGCCTTCTGCACGGCGAGGATCACGGAGACGATCGCGCCCGGTCCCGCCAACAACGGCATGCCCAGCGGTACGAGGGCCACGTTGACGTCCTTGGTCTGCTTCGGCTCGTCCGTCTTGCCGGTGAGCAGGTCGAGCGCGATCAGCAGGAGCAGCAGCCCGCCCGCGATCATCAGCGCGGGCACGGAGACGTGCAGGTAGTCCAGGATCTGGTGGCCGAGGAGCCCGAAGACGGCGATGACACCGCCCGCCACGCAGACCGCCTGGAAGGCCATCCGCTTCTGCACCTTGCCGGGCCGGCCGGCGGTCAGGGCGAGGAAGATCGGGGTGATCCCGGGCGGATCCATGATCACGAACAGGGTGAGGAAGAGCGAGCCGAACACGGCGAGGTCGAACATGATGGCCTTGCGGGAGGAGAGAGGTGAACGAGGTGGCCGGGGCGGACCTCAGGCTCCGCCGGTCCCCGGCACCGGGAACGCGCCCGTCGCCCGGCGCGTGATCTCGCCGTAGACCTCGGGATCCGTCGTGTACTCGCCGAGCGCGACGGTCTTGCGGCTGCCGTGGTAGTCGCTGGAGCCGGTGACGAGCAGGCCCAGCTCGGCTGCGAGCCCACGCAGCCGTACGCGGGTCTCCTCGTCGTGGTCCATGTGGTCGATCTCGATGCCGTCGAGGCCGGCCGCGGCCATCTCGGCGATCGCGGACTCCGGGACGGTGTGGCCGCGCTTGCTGGCGCCGGGGTGGGCGAAGACGGTCACCCCGCCCGCGCCCTTGACGAGCCGGATCGCCTCGAAGGGGTCGGTCTCGTGCTTCTGCACATGGGCCCGGCCGCCGTCGGCCAGCCAGTCGGTGGTGAAAGCGTCGTTCACACTCGGTACGACGCCGAGCTCGACGAGCGCGGTGGCCACATGCGGCCGCCCGACCGACCCGTCCCCGGCGATCCGCGCGACCTGCTCCCAGGTGACCGGCACGCCCAGCTCCTGGAGCCGCGCGACCATCGCCCGCGCCCGCGGCACCCGGTCGTCCCGCACCAGCTCCCGCTCGGCGAGCAGCGCGGGCTCCTCGGGGTCGAAGAGGTAGGCCAGCATGTGCATGGACACCCCGCCGATCCGACAGGACAACTCGGCCCCGGTGACGAGGGTCAGCCCGACAGGCAGCGCGGCAAGAGCCTCGCCGTACCCACGGGTGGTGTCGTGATCGGTCAGCGCGACGACGTCCAGCCCGGCAGCGGCGGCATTGCGCACCAGCTCAGCGGGGGTGTCGGTGCCGTCGGAGGCCGTGGAGTGGGTGTGCAGGTCGATGCGCACGCGGGCTCCAGGCGGTGACGGGACGGAGAGGGACGCTCAAGGATAACCGGATTTTCCAGGTCCCCCGTCACATCCGCACCAGGGGTGCGCCCCCTACAGTCAGGGTTTCAGCAGGCGCGGCGACAGCGCCCCGCAGGGCACAAGTTCCACTTCCGCCCCCGCGTCCCGCAGATCCGTCAGCACCAGCTCGTCGTACATCAGCAACCCGGACTGCTCGGGCCAGACGACCGCCCACAACCACAGGCCCAGCGCCTCCCCCGCGAACACGGCCCGGTCGTCCGGCGCCCCCGCGACATGCCACAACGGCGTAGGCCTCCCCGCGGCCAGCACCTTCGCCTGCGGCGGCTTCTCCACACTCATGTGCGGCCCGGGATCCGGCCCGTCGATCCCCGCGTACCGCGCCCCGAGCCCGACCCCGAGCTCCTCGGCCACGAGAATCAGCTCGCCGACGCCCCCGAGCGGCCCGGGCCCGGTACAGGCCACGGCCGTGGCACGGCCGCCCGTGCGGTCGTCGCCCGCGCAGGCCACGCCCGTGAACAGCCAGCCGACCGGCAGCGGCCACGGCATCCACACCGGCACCTGCGTACGGTGCACGACGACGCCGAGGGCCTCGACACTGGGCGGGATCACGGGCTGCACCGGGTGCACGGTCCCGTGCAGATCGCACTGCCAGGTATCGGCGAAGAGTCCGGGAGCCCTGACCCGGCCACCACACTTCGGGCAACTGGGTTCGCCCCTCATAGGGCCCCACGGTCCTACCCTCGCACTCCCACGTCAAGGACGATCACCCGTCCGGACGGCAGGACCAGACTGGATGTATGTTGCATTAATTAGCTCCCCTAACTTACTATGTGTACATACCAACTATCTGCACGAGGAGTGTGAGGAACCATGGACACCTTCGACGCGGGAGCCGGCGGCATCCTTCGTCAGCCCAAGGCGGTGTGGGCGACCGCGGGCGCCTCCGTCGTCGCCTTCATGGGCATCGGGCTGGTGGACCCGATCCTGCCGTCGATCGCCAAGGGCCTGGACGCCACGGCGAGCCAGGTCTCGCTCCTGTTCACCTCCTACTTCCTGATCACCGCGATCGCGATGCTGGTGACCGGCTTCGTCTCCAGCCGCATCGGCGGCAAGAAGACCCTGCTGCTCGGCCTCGCCCTGGTCGTGGTCTTCGCCGGGCTCGCCGGCACCTCGGGCTCGGTCGGCGAACTGGTCGGCTTCCGGGCCGGCTGGGGCCTCGGCAACGCCCTCTTCGTCTCGACGGCCCTCGCGGTCATCGTCGGCGCGGCGGCGGGCGGCAGCGCGGCGGCGATCCTGCTCTACGAGTCCGCGCTCGGTCTCGGCATGGCGTGCGGCCCGCTGCTCGGCGCCCTGCTCGGTGACGCCAGCTGGCGCTACCCGTTCTTCGGTACGGCCTTCCTGATGGCGATCGGCTTCCTGTGCATCACCGTGTTCCTCAAGGAGCAGCCGAAGCCGGCCCGCAAGACCTCGCTGCTCGACCCGCTCCAGGCGCTCGGCCACGGCGGACTCGCCTCGGCGGCGATCTCGTCCTTCTTCTACAACTACACGTTCTTCACCGTGCTGGCCTTCACCCCGTTCGTGCTGGACATGACCCCGTACAAGTCGGGTGCCGTGTTCTTCGCCTGGGGTGTGCTGCTCGCCGTCTTCTCGGTGTTCGTGGCGCCGCGCCTGCAGGAGCGGTTCGGCTCGCTGAAGGTGCTCGGCGGCTCGCTCGTCCTGCTCGCGATCGACGTGCTCGTCCTCGGCTACGGCAACCACACCGCGGCCATCGTCTGCACGATCCTGTCCGGCGCCTTCATCGGCGTGAACAACACGGTCTACACGGAGCTGGCGCTGGGGGTCTCCGACGCGCCGCGTCCCGTGGCGAGCGCGGGCTACAACTTCGTGCGCTGGTTCGCGGCAGCGGCGGCGCCCTTCTTCGCGCCCAAGATCGAGGAGTGGACCGACATCCACATCCCGTTCGTGGTGGCCGCGGTGACCGCCGTGCTCGGCGCGGCCGTGGTCGTCGTACGGCGGAAGGCGCTCACGCACGAGGCCGAGGAGCTGGAGCCGAGGCACGCCGTCGAGGACAGTGTCGCGGTGTTCGCCAACTGACGGCTTCCGGCCACCACTTGGTGACCTTGCTCACGCGAGGGTCACTCCAGCGGGACGGACTTGCGGGACGGATCCCTCAGGTCCGTCCCGTTCGTCAGCCAGCGCTCCTGGAGGGCCTGGGCGCCGTGCACCCGCTTCCAGGCGGCCTCGTTCGGCGTCATGGGGAGCAGCGGCAGGAAGCGGACCGGGTCGAGGGGCTCGTCGAGCTCCAGGTCCTCGACCAGACCGCCCGGCTCGGCGACCAGGACCGAGGTGAACGGAGCGCCGGGCCACAGGGGTTCGCCCACGTCGAGCGAGGCACCCGGAGCCACGACCACGCCCTCGACCTGCGGGGACGCGGCGAGCACGGCGAGCGGCCGGAGCACCTTGTCGGTGTCGGCGAGCCCTCCCCGTACGGAGATGACCAGTTCGGCGCGGGGCCCCTTGACCGGATCGGCGAGCATCGCGGTGGGATCGCTCATCGGCTGCGCGGACATGCCGAGAGTGGCGTAGCGGACGACGTCCCCGTCGGTGAAGCGGAGCACCTCGACGCGGTCGGTGCCGAGGAAGGTGACCGCCGCGCGCGCGTCCGGCTCGCCGAGCGTGCCACGCAACCGGGCCTCGACCAGAGGAAGAACATCTGCCATGTCGCGAGCATAGAACTCGTCAGTACCGGGCAAAGCAGCGCCTTGACACTTCGGCCTGCTGGTACTCTGGGCCGGTCGTCGGGGCAGCACGCAGATGGGGGTACCACCCAGGCCGTTCAGGCACTGGGGGAGTCGCGGTCGAGTCCCGACGCCTGGTGAGACTCCCTTTACGGGAATGGATCGTCCCTTACGAGGGACCGGCCGGAGGAGGTGGGGCTGTCATGGATCGAAGTCACCCGTGCAGTACCACTCGCTCTTCCCGCCGCTGATACAGCTGATCCGGCTCCTTCTGGCTGCCGCCTTTCACGCTCACGTCTTCATGCGGAAGAGCACTTCGTTTCGCTTTGTCTGATCTGCATCAGCAATGAAGTCCGCCACCGCGATGGTGCGGTGCTCCCCGCTTTGTGGACGTGCCAAACACCTACAGCAGGACGTCCTCATTCCGGGTAGTTCCATCCGTCGCCGGCGCCTTGGTTGCCCGTCACGAAGGAGCCTGCCATGTCGATGATCCGTGATCTGCGTGCCGCGGTACGCCCGTCGCGCCCCTCGCTACGCAAGGACACCGGCGCCTACGACGCCACCCGCGACCCCGCGACGCCCTCGGCCGTCGTCGACTGCGCCATCTACCGCGACGGCGCCCGGGTGCAGTGCGACCGGGCGCTCACCCCGCACGACGCGATGCGCCAGGTGCGCCGCGACGGCGGGTTCGTGTGGATCGGCCTGCACGAGCCGAGCGAGGACGAATTCGCCGTCATCGCCCGGGAGTTCGGGCTGCACCCGCTGGCCGTCGAGGACGCCGTCCAGGCCCACCAGCGCCCCAAGCTGGAGCGCTACGACGACTCCCTGTTCACCGTCTTCAAGACCATCCACTACGTCGAGCACACCGAACTCACCGCCAACAGCGAGATCGTCGAGACCGGCGAGGTCATGTGCTTCACCGGCCGGGACTTCTTCATCACCGTCCGGCACGGCGGCCAGGGCTCCCTGCGCGCCCTGCGCCACCGCCTCCAGGACGACCCGGAGCTGCTCGCCAGGGGCCCCTCGGCGGTGCTGCACGCGATCGCCGACCACGTGGTCGACGGCTACGTCGCGGTCGCGGACGCGGTGCAGGACGACATCGACGAGGTGGAGACCGAGGTGTTCACGCCGGGCCGCGGCGGCAAGGTCTCGCGCGGTGTCGACTCGGCGCGGATCTACCAACTCAAGCGCGAGGTACTGGAGTTCAAGCGGGCGGTCTCCCCGCTGCTGCGGCCCATGCAGCTGCTGAGCGAGCGCCCGATGCGGCTGGTCGACCCCGACATCCAGAAGTACTTCCGGGACGTCGCCGACCACCTCGCCCGTGTCCAGGAGCAGGTCCTCGGCTTCGACGAACTGCTCAACTCCATCCTCCAGGCCAACCTCGCGCAGGCGTCCGTCGCCCAGAACGAGGACATGCGGAAGATCACCTCGTGGGCCGCGATCATCGCCGTACCGACGATGGTGTGCGGGGTCTACGGCATGAACTTCGACTACATGCCGGAACTGCACTGGAGGTTCGGCTACCCGGCCGTCATGGCGGTCATGATCGGGATGTGTGTGGGCATCCACCGCACTCTGAAGCGCAACGGCTGGCTCTAGAGTGGACGCCATGGCAACCGAGCTGCTCGACCGGGCCCTCGTCGAGGAGGCCACCAAGAAGTCCGGCCTCGTCTGGGTCCAGGGTCCCGGCTCCCCGGCCCGCGCGCTGTGGCACGTGTGGCACGACGGCGCGGCCTGTCTGGTCGGCGACGGTCCCGGTGAGCAGCCGCTGCCGGGGCTGACCGACGGGGGCACCGCCGAGGTGACCGTGCGCAGCAAGGACAAGGGCGGCCGGCTGGTCACCTGGACGGCGAAGGTCGTGGAACTGCCGTCCGGGTCCGAGGGCTGGGAGGCGGCCGTCGCCGAGCTCAAGGGCAAGCGGCTCAACGCCCCCGACGGCGAGGCGATGACGGCTCGCTGGGCCCGGGAGTGCCGGGTGCTGCGCCTGGAGCCCACGGGCGCCACGGCACCACTGCCGGACGGCGACCTGGCCGCCGCGCCGCTGCCGACCCCGGCGACCACGCGGGAACCGATCCCGGCGGGTCTGCCTCGCCTGCTGTTCAAGAAGCGCAAACGCGCCTGAGAGATCAGGACGTCGGCAGCTGCTTGCCGTAGTCCACCGTCTCGTCCTTCTTCGGCTCGGCCAGGGCGAAGCTCTTGCCCCACGCCGAGAACGTCAACGTGCCCGCACCGCCCGCCCGGGCCAGGCGCAGGGGGTACGGCTCGCCCTCCAGCGAGACGTCCAGCGTGCCGCCGTCGCCTTCGTCGCCGGTGATGCGGATCGTGCGGGTACCCGCCTGCTCGTGATGGCCGTCCGTGTCCAGCGCGCCGTGCAGGGTCAGCAAGCCGTCGAGGAGAACGTCCTTGTCCGTGAAACCACTGAACTTCTTGTACGAGGGGTCGCCCGCCGGCACCTTCACGTACTTCCCGTCGAGCTTGTCCGCGGCCGCCGCGTCGGAGTCCGACCCGTCGCCCTTGCCGTCCGCATGGGTCCAGAAGTCCGCGTCGGCCTTCACATACAGGTGCTCGCCGACCCGCAGCAGCCCGAAGGTCGTGCCCTCCGCGGTGACCGACCCGGAGGCACCCTCGGAACTGAGCTTCATGTCGAGCTTGTACGTACGCCCACTGGTGACCACGTTCCCGGCCAGGCGCAGCGCCTTCGCGGACTCCGCGGCCGCGCGCGTCTTCGCCTGGATCTGGTCGGCGGGCAGTTTGCCCACCCCATTGGTGCCCTCGTCGGGATCCGAACTGCATCCCGTCAGCCCCGTCCCCGTGACGACCAGGGCGCACATCGCGCCCAGCAGTGCGGTCCTTGAGGTACGGCGCCGGGGAATCGCGGTCACAGGTGGGGCTGCCTTTCCGACGGGGGTCCTTCAGCGGCGTACGGCAGCGTACCGGGGCCCCGCGCCCCGGGCGGAGCCAGTCCGTCCGGACCGCTCACCAGGGCGGATCCGATCGGTACGGGCTAGCCTGAAGCCCTCCCGAGCGGGCAATCCGGACAACGGACGCCGAACGAAACACCCCGTACGCACCCCCGTACGCGGCCTCGTATGCAAAGGAAGCACAGCCATGGCAGCGGGAGCCCCCCGGATCTTCGTCTCGCACCTCGCCGGTGTCGCCGTCTTCGACCCCAACGGCGACCAGGTGGGCCGCGTGCGGGATCTGGTCGTCGTCCTGCGTGTCGGCCGCCGGCCACCCCGGGTGCTCGGCCTGGTCGTCGAACTGTCCACCCGGCGCCGCATCTTCCTCCCGATGACAAGGGTCACCAGCATCGAGTCCGGCCAGGTCATCACGACCGGCGTGCTCAACGTCCGCCGCTTCGAGCAGCGCCCCACCGAGCGCCTCGTCTTCGGCGAGCTGCTGGACCGGCGGGTCACGCTCGTGGAGACCGGCGAGGAGGTCACCGTCCTCGACGTGGCGGTGCAGCAGCTGCCGGCCCGCCGGGACTGGGAGATCGACCGCGTCTTCGTCCGGAAGGGCGGCAAGGGCGGGGCGTTCAGGCGCAAGGGCGAGGCGCTGACCGTCGAGTGGTCCGCGGTCACCGGCTTCACGCTGGAGGAGCAGGGACAGGGCGCCGAGAGCCTGCTGGCCACCTTCGAGCAGCTGCGCCCGGCCGACCTCGCCAACGTCCTGCACCACCTCTCCCCCAAGCGGCGCGTGGAGGTGGCGAACGCACTCGACGACGACCGGCTGGCCGACGTACTCGAAGAACTCCCCGAGGACGACCAGATCGAGATCCTCGGCAAGCTCAAGGAGGAGCGGGCCGCTGATGTCCTGGAGGCCATGGATCCCGACGACGCAGCCGACCTGCTCGCCGAGCTGCCCCCGGAGGAGCAGGAGCGCCTGCTGAGCCTGATGCAGCCCGGCGACGCGGCCGACATGCGGCGCCTGATGCAGTACGAGGAGCACACGGCCGGCGGTCTGATGACGACCGAGCCGATCGTCCTCAGGCCGGACGCCACCGTCGCCGACGCGCTCGCCCGGGTCCGCAACGCCGACCTCTCCCCGGCCCTCGCCGCCCAGGTCTACGTCTGCCGCCCGCCCGACGAGACCCCGACCGGCAAGTACCTCGGCACGGTCCACTTCCAACGGCTGCTGCGGGACCCCCCGTACACCCTGGTCAGCTCACTCGTCGACGACGACCTCCAGGCCCTGGACCCGGAGGCGCCGCTGCCGGTGGTCGCCGGGTTCTTCGCGACGTACGACATGGTCGCGGCGCCGGTGGTCGACGAGGCGGGCTCGCTGCTCGGCGCGGTGACGGTGGACGACGTCCTCGACCACATGCTGCCCGAGGACTGGCGGGAGACCGAGTTCGACGCGGAGGGGGCGGCCCACCATGACGCCTGAGCGCGAGACCCCGGCCCGCGAGCGCACGCCTGCCGGCGCCACGGCGACCACCCGCGGCCGCCCCCGCCTCGACCAGCCCCGCCCGCCGCGCCGCCGGCTGCTCCCCGAGTGGGACCCGGAGGCCTTCGGACGGCTGTCGGAGCGCATCGCGCGCTTCCTGGGCACCGGGCGGTTCATCGTCTGGATGACGGTCGTCATCATCGCGTGGGTGCTGTGGAACATCTTCGCGCCGGGCGACCTGCGCTTCGACAACTACCCGTTCATCTTCCTGACCCTGATGCTCTCCCTCCAGGCCTCCTACGCCGCCCCGCTGATCCTGCTCGCGCAGAACCGGCAGGACGACCGGGACCGGGTCAACCTGGAGCAGGACCGCAAGCAGAACGAGCGGTCGATCGCGGACACCGAGTACCTGACCCGCGAGATCGCCGCCCTGCGGATCGGCCTCGGCGAGGTGGCCACCCGCGACTGGATCCGCTCGGAGCTCCAGGACCTGGTGAAGGAGCTGGAGTCCCGGCAGGACGGGCACGGCGTATTCCCGACGGAACGGACGGAACGGCCTTCGGGACGTGACGTAGAAGACCGTTGATGGCCTTTCAAGGGGCCCTATAAAGGGCCGTACCATCGTCTGTATGGCTAGCGAAGACGCGGTGCGCGAGGCACTGGCGACGGTGAACGACCCCGAGATCAACCGGCCCATCACGGAACTCGGGATGGTCAAGTCGGTCGACATCGGCGCGGACGGGGCGGTCGCGGTCACCGTGTACCTGACGGTCTCCGGCTGTCCGATGCGCGAGACGATCACGCAGCGCGTGACGGACGCGGTCGCGGCCGTCGAGGGCGTCACCGGCGTCTCCGTCACGCTCGACGTGATGAGCGACGAGCAGCGCAAGGAGCTGGCGACGGCCCTGCGCGGCGGCCAGACCGAGCGCGAGGTCCCCTTCGCCAAGCCGGGCTCGCTCACGCGCGTGTACGCGGTCGCCTCCGGCAAGGGCGGCGTCGGCAAGTCCTCGGTGACGGTGAACCTGGCGGCGGCGATGGCGGCCGACGGCCTCAAGGTGGGCGTGGTCGACGCGGACATCTACGGCCACTCGGTGCCGCGCATGCTCGGCGCTGACGGCCTCCCGACCCAGGTCGAGAACATGATCATGCCGCCGTCGGCGAACGGCGTGAAGGTCATCTCCATCGGCATGTTCACCCCGGGCAACACTCCGGTGGTGTGGCGCGGCCCGATGCTCCACAGGGCCTTGCAGCAGTTCCTGGCGGACGTCTACTGGGGCGACCTGGACGTCCTGCTCCTGGACCTGCCGCCCGGCACCGGCGACATCGCGATCTCGGTCGCCCAGCTGGTCCCCAACGCCGAAATCCTGGTCGTGACGACCCCGCAGCAGGCGGCCGCCGAGGTGGCCGAGCGGGCGGGCTCCATCGCCGTACAGACCCACCAGAAGATCGTCGGCGTGGTCGAGAACATGTCGGGTCTGCCCTGCCCGCACTGCGGCGAGATGGTCGACGTCTTCGGCACGGGCGGCGGCCAGACGGTCGCCGACGGCCTCACCCGCACCATCGGCGCCACGGTCCCGGTCCTCGGCTCCATCCCCATCGACGTCCGCCTCCGCGAGGGCGGCGACGAGGGCAAGCCGGTGGTACTCAGCGACCCGGACAGCCCGGCGGGCGCGGCCCTGAGGGGCATCGCAGGAAAGCTCGGAGGCCGCCAGAGGGGCCTTTCGGGACTGTCCTTGGGGATCACCCCGAAGAACAAGTTCTAGAGAAGCTGTCTCTTTTAGGGGCGCGGGGAACTGCGCGACCAGCCACATACGGCCCGCAGTTCCCCACTCGCATCTACGCGTACTCGCCGATGTCCTTCACGACGGCGAAGCCGAGCCCGTACGCGCTCATCCCTCTCCCGTACGCCCCCACATGCACCCCCTCCGACGTGGACCCGGCAAGCACCCACCCGAACTCGGACTCCCGGTAGTGGAAGGGCGTAGGAACGCCATCCACCGGCAGCGACAGAATCGACCAGTCCGGCCCCTCCAGGTCGTCCGCGAGGACCCACGCCGTCTCGGTCTGCTGATCCAGCCAGTCGTCCCGCAGGGAATGATCCATCTGCCCGGGCCAGGTGAACGACAGCAGCCCCACCCCCGCAAGCCAGGCGGCGGAGGAGACGGACGTGGCCTCAAGAAGCCCCGTACCGTCCGCGCTACGACGGGACGGACTCGCCGCGACGGTCACGACAACGGCGAACTTCTCCTTCGGCTCCCCCGCGGAGCCCACCTCGTTCTTCACGGACGGCTCGTCCCCGTGCCCGATGGACCCGTGCTCCACGGCCCCGTCCGCCGACGTACCGACCTGCATCAGCCAGCGCGGCCCCGTGAAGGCCTCGTCGAGGCCGTACCAGGGGAAGGGCGCCTGAAGATAGCCGTCGACCGTGCGCCGGGCGGAGGGGACGTGCTGTCCGCCCTCCGCGGCCGGCGCCTGCGCGACTGCCCCACTCGTCGTCTCCATGTGCCGGACGCCTCCTAGCTCTCGTCGGACCGGAACGGCCCGCCCCCCTTTGGGCGGTGTCGCTGGTTCGCGTACGGCCCGCACAACAACTCGGCAGCATATCCACACCGCTCCGAGCAGCAGGGAAAGCGCCCGGCGCGTGGGGCGCACGGAGGGCGGGTTCAGGCCGTACGGGGTGCGGGTGGCGTATGAGACGCGTCACGTACGACGGGTCTGCTACGACGACGAAAGGCGCCCCTGAGCAGGTGGCTCGGGGCGCCTTCGGTGGTCGTAGAGCTCAGGTGGCGTCCGCGTCGAAGGGCGGGCGGTCGTCCTTGTCGGACTCCTCGGGCTTCTTGGTCATGTCGATCCGACCGCCGGAGGTCCCACCGGAAGAGGTCCCTCCGGACGAGGAGGGCGTGTCGGTGCTGTGCACCGCGTCCGTGACCTCGGCCATCTCCTTCTTCAGGTCGAAGCCGTTGCGGATCTCCTTGAGCCCCAGCTCGTCGTTGTCCAGCTGCTTGCGGATGAACGTCTTGGGGTTGAGGTCCTCGAACTCGAAGTCCTTGAACTCCGGGCCCAGCTCCGAGCGGATGTCCTGCTTGGCGCTCTCCGAGAACTCGCGGATCTTGCGGATGGTCCGCATGACGTCCTGGATGACCTTCGGGAGCTTGTCCGGACCGAAGACGAGCACGGCGAGGACGACGAGCGTGATCAGCTCGAGTGGTCCTATGTCATTGAACACCTGAAGCTCCTTGGGATCCGGGCCAGGACCACGGTACCTGCCGTTCCCGTACGACCGGTACTGTCCGGGGCGCTCCTGGCATGCGTATGTGAACGGTTTTCCGGGTTGTTTGCCTTGTGGGGCGGGGTTCGGGGCCACGCCTGTGAGGTTTCTGTCAATCGATGTGCGTCAGCCGCCGCCCGACGATCCGAGGGTCAGCGAGAGTGTGATCTCCTTGCCGACGCGCTCCAGGGTGAGCCGGAGGCGGTCGCCGGGGCGGTGCGCGCGGGTCTTGACGATGAGTTCCTCGCCGGAGTGGACGCGCCGCCCGTCGACCTCGGTGATGACGTCGCCGGAGCGGATGCCGGCGCGGTCCCCGGGGCCGCCCTCGGTGACCGCGGGACCGCCGTCGTCGTCCTTGGCGCCGACCCGGGCGCCGTCGCCGGTGTAGTCCATGTCGAGGGTGATGCCGATGACGGGGTGGGTGGCCCGGCCGGTGTTGATCAGCTCCTCGGCGACGCGTTTGGCCTGGTTGACGGGGATGGCGAAGCCGAGCCCTATGGAACCGGCCTGGGCGCCCGCACCGCCGGAGCCGTCGTCTGCGGAGCGGATGGCGGAGTTGATGCCGATGACACGGGCACGGGCGTCGAGGAGGGGGCCGCCGGAGTTGCCGGGGTTGATGGGCGCGTCGGTCTGCAGGGCGTCGACGTACGACACGTCGCTGCCGTCCGCGCTGTCGCCGCCGGCGGTGATCGGGCGCTCCTTGGCGCTGATGATGCCGGAGGTGACGGTGCCCTCCAGGTCGAAGGGGGCGCCGATGGCGACGACGGGGTCGCCGACCTGGACGTTGTCGGAGTTGCCGAGGGGCAGGGGCTGGAGTCCGCGCACGCTGTCGACCTTGACGACGGCGAGGTCGTAGCCGCTGTCCCGGCCCACGACGGTGGCCTTCGCGGTGTCGCCGCTGTGGAAGGTCACGGAGATCTCGCCGTCGGAGCCGGCGGGTTCGACGACGTGGTTGTTGGTGAGGATGTGGCCCTGGTCGTCGAGCACGAACCCGGTGCCGGTGCCGGACTCCTCTGCACCGCTCACATGCAGGGTCACGACACTGGGCAGGGCACGCGCGGCGATCCCCGCGACGCTGTCCGGAGCGCGCCCGGAGTCCTCGACACCGGCCTGCGGCAACACGACGTCCCCACGCCCCCTGTCCCGCCCCAGATAAGCCCCTACGCCCCCTCCGAAACCCCCGGCGACGAGAGCGATCAGCAGGGCCCCACCGACCAGCCCCCACCGGGTACGCCGACGAGACGGGTTACCGGGAACACCGCTCTGCTGAAGAGGGGCGGGGACGGGGGCCCAGGGGTCGTAGTTCTGCCAGGGATTGACGGGCGGGGCGGGGAGGGTGGGGGCTCCCGGGGCCAGGGCGGGCGCAATGGCGGTCGGCGGGGTGCCTCCGGAGGACGGGGGGATGGGAGCGTCGGCGGGAGGGAGGGGTGCGTCGGCGGGCGGGAGAGACGCGTCAGCGGACGGGGCGACGGCAGGCGGGAAGGGCGCGTCGGCGACGGCAGGCGGGAGAGGCGCGTCAGCAGGCAAGGCGACGGGCGGGAGGGGCGCGTCGGCGACCGGACCGTCGGCAGGCAAGGCGGCGGGCGGGAGGGGCGCGTCGGCGGGAGAGACGGGTGCGTCGGTAGGAGGGACGGGCGCGTCGGCGGGCGGAGTGGGTGGGGTGGGCGGGGTGACTGCGCCTGTGGCGGACGCGACGGGTGTCGCGGCCGTCGGGGGCTCTGCCTCGGGAAGAGGCACCCCCGGTGGCGGGGCGGGGACGGCCGTGCCGTGAGACTCCGGGACCGGTGCACCGACCATCGCCGGTGCCTCAGTCGGCGGTGGCGGTATCGGTATCGCCATGCCATGAGCGGGCGTACTCGCCGGATGCTGCACGGGCGGCGCAGGGGCCCAGGGCCCGGGCGTGCCGTAAGGCGGGGTGCTGTGGGCGTCGGAGCCGTGGAGCGGCTCGGAGCCGGTACCGACGGACCCGGACGCGACATCGCCGGGCTCGCCGGGAACGGGCGCAACGCCGACGGAACCAGCAGGGACCCGAGCTGCTACGACGGTCGGTTCCGGGATGTCGGCTTCCGCGTCGGCAGTGGCCGGTCGGGAGTCGGCCTCCCCGCTCTCGGCAGCCGGGACGGGGCGCTGCCCCACGGCCGGAACGCCCACCGCGGCATCCCGTCCACCCTGCGAAGCGCCCGGAGCGGCATCCGGGTCATCACCCCGCGGAGCGCTCAGCTCGAAGTCTCCGTCGGCACCGGCCGGGTCCGTTGCCCTCTGCCGCTCGTCCACCGGCGAATCGCCCGAAGCCGCCGTGTCCCGGGGCGCGGCCAACTCGAAGTCGCCCTCGGTCTCCGCACGGTCCCCTTCCGCGGGAACCGCCCGTTCACGAGGTGGCTGTAGCTCGAAGTCGCCGTCTTCCGTGGGCGTGGGCCGAGGCCGAGGGCGGTTCCACCATTTTCCTCGCGTCGGCCTGCCCTCGTTCATGCGCTCCCCCACAGCTGCCCGCGGCCCGACCCGCGACACGTCGACCTACCTGTGGATTCAACCAGGTTCACGCGCCGCGGCGCAGGCGCTGTCAGCGAGGGCCGCTGGAGGTGCTGGGCGCCGACGTCGCGTCGGGGGCGGGCGCGGCGAGGAGGCCGGGGTTGGTGAGGTCGGAGCCCGCGGACCAGGACGTGAGGGTGAGCGAAGGGGTCGTGGTGAGCGGACGTATCAGCGGGGACATGGCCGCGGCCCCGGCGACCACCGGCGCCGTGAGCGAATGCACGACCGCGTCCCGGACCTGCCCCGAGGCGGGGGCCGGCACTCCGGGCAGCAGCGGTGCGGATGCCTGGGTCGGCGCGACCGCGGTGTCCCCGAGGAGCTGCTCCTGGGCGAACGGCGGCCCCACGACACCCCGGCGCCGCTGGTTCTCGGGCGTGCTGGACGCTCCGGCCCCGGCACTGCGCGCCGGTGTCACATTGCTGCCCGCGCCGGTGCCGCGCGCGTCCGCGGTGTCGCCCGGCGCTCCGGAGGTGACCCCGCCGAGCGCGATCGCGGCCAGCGACACGGCCCCGGCGGCGACGAACGCGAACCGCATCCCGCGCGAGGCCGAGCGCTCGGCCTCGTGGCGGCTGACGTCATGGATCCGGAAGCCCCGGCCGGCGGCGGGCGGCAGCACGGAGGCGTGCGTACGGGCGGGGACGTAGTCGAACTCGAAGCGCTCGCCGCGTCTCAGGCTGAAGACTCCGGTGGCGCCGGGTCGTCCCGACAGTCCGCCGGGGAACCCGCCGAACGGCGAGTCGTCGTCGTTCTCCGCGTCACCTCCCGCGGGCAGTCCCTGGAGACGGGCCAGGAAGCTCTCCGAGGGCGGGGGCGGGGCGGCCTCCGCGAAGACGTTCTTCAGACGGCGCTGGGCGTCCGCCTCCGCCTTGCACTTCGGACAGGTGGCCAGGTGCGCGAGGACACGCTCGCGGGTGGCATGACCGAGCTCGCCGTCCACCAGGGCGGCGAGTCGGTCTCCCAGATGCTGTTCCGCGAGGCTTCCCTCGCGGGGTTCGGGTCGGGATCCACTCACGCGGTCGCGCCCCCTCCCCCCAGAGCGGGGACGCGGGCCATGAAGGAGCGGCGCTCGGCACGGGCCTCCGGCGAGCGGTGCGCCAGGGCCTTGCGCAGCTGCGAACGGCCGCGGTGGATCCGCGAGCGGACGGTGCCGAGCTTGACGCCCAGGGTCGCGGCGATCTCCTCGTACGACAGCCCTTCGATGTCGCACAGGACGACCGCGGCACGGAACTCCGGCGCGAGGGTGTCGAGGGCCTGCTGGACGTCCGCGTCGAAGTGGGCGTCGTTGAAGACCTGCTGGGGGGTGGGCTCCTTGCTGGGCAGCCGCTCGGCCGCGTCCTCGCCGAGGGCGTCGAAGCGGATGCGCTGCTTGCGGCGCACCATGTCGAGGAAGAGGTTGGTGGTGATGCGGTGCAGCCAGCCCTCGAAGGTGCCCGGCGTGTAGGTGGACAGGGAGCGGAAGACGCGGACGAAGACCTCCTGGGTGAGATCCTCGGCGTCGTGCTGGTTGCCCGTCAGGCGGTACGCGAGGCGGTACACACGGCCGCTGTGCGTGCTGACGATCTCCTCCCAGGTGGGCGGAGTCCACGCCTGCCCGTCCGCGTCGGATGCGAAGGTCGCGGTCTGGGCGTAGTCGCCGGCGTGGGTGTGGTCAGCGGTGTCGTTCACGGATTTCGGCCTGCCCGCCGATCCGAGGAAGCGCCGCAGCACTCCTCCCCGATCCCCGTTGGGCGCGGCCGCACCTCCCCTGTCAGCTCTGGTGGTGTCCAGTGGAGCCCCTACCATAGCCACCTCGCCCGTTAGGACCGGATAAGCGGTTTTACGAGAATTTGATCTGTGCTGATACCACTCGGGCCGCTGCGTCAGCAGATGCTCGAGGGCCTGCTCGTCGTCGTGATCCAACTGTGTCCCCCCGGATGCGTCTCCACCCCTCTAAACGCCCGGTCCCATCTGCGGGTTCCCGGCGGCAACGGATACAGTCACGCCCAGGCAACCACGGGGCAAGGAGAGGCTCATTACCGGCAACCGGCAGACGAGCTGGGCGTTCGCCGACGCCTATGTCGCCGAGGACGAAACCCTGCGCTGGGCCCGCGACCGGGCCCGCGAGGCGGGGTTGCGCTCGGTGTCGCCCGGCACGGGCGCGGCGCTGCGGTTGCTGGCGGCCTCGGTGGACGCCAAGGCGGTCGCCGAGATCGGCACCGGTACCGGCGTCTCCGGCATCCATCTGCTGCACGGCATGCGCCCCGACGGGGTGCTGACCACCGTCGACCCCGAGCCGGAGCACCAGCAGTTCGCCCGGCAGGCCTTCCGCGCCTGCGGTTTCGCCAGCAACCGGGCCCGCTTCATCCCGGGCCGTGCGCTCGACGTGCTGCCCCGGCTCGCCGACGCGGGCTACGACCTCGTCTTCTGCGACGGCGATCGCCAGGAGGTCATGGACTACCTCGCTGAATCGTTGCGCCTGCTGCGTCCCGGTGGCCTCGTCGTCTTCGAGGGCGTCTTCGCCAACGGCCGCACGGTGGACTCGGGGCCGCAGCCCACCGAGGTGCTGCGGCTGCGGGAACTGCTGCGGGCGGTGCGCGAGAGCCAGGAGCTGGTGCCGTCACTGCTGCCGGTCGGCGACGGGCTGCTGTGCGCGGTCAAGCGCTGAGCGCCGGAGCACTGAGCGCCGGGACGCCGAGCAGGTGAGGGTCGTACGGCCATTCGGGGGTCCCGTGCCGGGCAGACCACTGCCCCGACACCATGTGTGATGCCGGGGCAGTCGAAAGGGTATGGTCGCTTCCGCGTCAGCCGACGACCTTCTTGAGGGCGTCGCCGAGCGCGTCGGCCTCGTCAGGGGTCAGCTCGACGACGAGCCGACCGCCGCCTTCGAGCGGAACGCGCATGACGATGCCCCGCCCCTCCTTGGTCACCTCGAGCGGGCCATCGCCCGTCCGCGGCTTCATGGCCGCCATGCTCGTTCCCCTTCCTGAAACCAGCTCATCGTCAAAGCCGACAGCCCTGGGAGGGCACGCGTGTCTAAGTGGGACACGCGCCACCGGCGTCGAACACATTGCTTCCAAGCCATTATCCCGCATCGCAGGACCCGATGACCAACATCAGTCGGCATCGCTTGGGCAACGCGCGCGAGCAAAACCACCCAATTCGGCGATGTGGCTGCGATACTCCGCCCCCGCGCGGGATCCCCGCCGTCAGGAAGCCGTCAGGAATTCTTTGACGCAGGTCACACGTCCGGTCCGGTCCTCGGACGGCGATCTCCGCCATGCTGTCCTTCGGACATCGCATACAGCGGACACACCGGAGGGGATACGCCATGGCCGACACCGTGCTCTACGAGGTGAGCGACGGACTCGCGACCATCACGCTGAACCGGCCCGAGGCGATGAACGCGCTGAACATCGCCACGAAGGTCGCGTTGCGGGAGGCCGTGGAGTCGGCGGCCACGGACGACGCCGTACGGGCCGTGCTGCTGACCGCCGCCGGGGAGCGGGCGTTCTGCGTGGGGCAGGACCTCAAGGAGCACATCGGGCTGCTCGCCGAGGGGTCGGCGAAGGTGATGAGCACGGTCAAGGAGCACTACAACCCGGTCGTGCGGGCGCTGACGGAGATGCCGAAGCCGGTGGTGGCGGGGGTGAACGGGGTTGCCGCCGGTGCCGGGTTCGGGATCGCGCTCGCGGCGGATTATCGGGTGGCGGCGGAGACGGCCGCGTTCAACACGTCGTTCGCGGGGGTGGCTCTGACCGCGGACTCCGGGATTTCCTGGACGTTGCCTCGGGTGGTGGGGCCGGGGCGGGCCGCCGATCTGCTGCTCTTTCCCCGGACCATGTCGGCTCGGGACGCGCATGATCTGGGGATCGTGAATCGGCTTGTACCGTCCACGGAGCTGCCTGCGGAGGCCGAGAAGGTGGCTCGGGCGTTGGCCTCCGGGCCGACGGTGGCTTATGGGGCGATCAAGGAGTCGCTTGCGTATGGACTGACGCACAGTCTGGCGGAGACGTTGGAGAAGGAGGACGAGTTGCAGGGGCGGGCTGGGGCGTCCGAGGACCATGCGATCGCTGTGCGGGCGTTCGTGAACAAGGAGACACCTCGGTATTTGGGGCGCTGACGTATCGGTGGCGAGTGCGGGTGTGTGGGGGCTGGTCGCGCAGTTCCCCGCGCCCCTAGGGCGTTCGTGCCACGCAGGTTTTCAAGTGGTCGTTCACCAGGCCGCAGGCTTGCATCAGGGCGTACGCCGTCGTCGGGCCCACGAAGCGTAGGCCTCTCTTCTTCAGGGCCTTGGAGAGGGCTGTCGACTCCGGGGTCACCGCCGGGACGTCTGCCAAGGTTTTGGGCACCACATGGCCAGACGGCGCGTAGGACCAGATCAGGGCGTCCAGTTCACCCGGGGTCCACTCCGCCAGCACGCGCGCGTTGTTCATCGTCGCGTCGATCTTGGCGCCGTTGCGGATGATCCCGGGGTCGGCCAGCAGGCGGTCCCGGTCGGCTTCGTCGAACATCGCCACCTTGGCGATCTCGAAGCCCGCGAAGGCCGCGCGGAAGGTTTCCCGGCGGCGCAGGATCGTGATCCAGGAGAGGCCGGACTGGAAGGCCTCCAGGCTGAGGCGCTCGTAGAGGGCGTCGTCGCCGTGGACCGGGCGGCCCCACTCCTCGTCGTGGTACGTGATGTAGTCCGGCGTGGAGAGGGCCCAGGGGCAGCGCAGGGCGCCGTCCGGGCCCGCGAGGGCGGCGCCGTCGCTCACTGCTGCTCCCCCTGCTCCGGCTTCTGGAAGGCGTGGTGCGCGGCGGCCTGGGCGCCGGCCAGCGCGGACTCCAGGTCGGCGATCCGGGCGTCCCGCTCGGCGAGCTCCGCGCCTAGGCGGGTGAGGGCGTCGTCGACGTCGGCCATGCGGTAACCGCGGGTGGTGAGGGGGAAGCGCAGGGCCTCGATGTCGGCGCGGTCCACCGGGCGGTCCGGCGGCAGCGGGTCCTGGAGGCGCTCGGGGTCCACCTCGGGCAGCGGGCCGTCGCTCTCGCTGCCGCCCACGACCGCGAGCGTCACCGCGGCGACCACGACCGCGAGCGCGATGACCAGGAACAAGAACATAACCATCGCTGAGGTCCCCAGAGTCCCTGCCGGCGGCCGGCCGCCGGCGTCGAATGTGTCAGGGTCCGATCGTGCCATGCGAGTCTGACAGTTAGGGTCACAGGCGGCCACAGACCGCCGAAGACACAGACGTACGAAGTGAGGTCACAGGGGATGCTCAGGCTGGGCAGGCGTGAGTTCGACACGCACGAGCCGGTGATCATGGCGATCGTGAACCGGACCCCGGACTCCTTCTACGACCAGGGCGCGACCTTCCTCGACGAGCCGGCCCTCGCGCGCGTGGAGCAGGCGGTGGCCGAAGGGGCCGCGATCATCGACATCGGCGGGGTGAAGGCCGGGCCGGGGGAAGAGGTGTCGGCCGAGGAGGAGGCGCGGCGGACCGTCGGGTTCGTCGCCGAGGTGCGGCGGCGGTTCCCCGACGTGGTCATCAGCGTCGACACCTGGCGGGCGTCCGTCGGCGAGGCGGTGTGCGAGGCGGGGGCGGATCTGCTCAACGACGCGTGGGGCGGGGTGGATCCGGGGCTCGCGGAGGTGGCCGGGCGGTACGGGGTGGGGCTGGTGTGCACGCACGCGGGAGGTGCGGAGCCTCGGACCCGGCCCCATCGGGTGACGTACGACGACGTCATGGCGGACATCCTGCGGGTGACCGTGGGGCTGGCGGAGCGGGCGGTGTCGCTGGGGGTGCCCCGGGAGTCCGTGCTGATCGATCCCGGGCATGACTTCGGTAAGAACACGCGCCACAGCCTGGAGGCGACTCGGCGGCTCGGGGAGATGGTCGAGACGGGGTGGCCGGTGCTGGTCTCCCTGTCCAACAAGGACTTCGTCGGCGAAACCCTGGACAAACCGGTGAAGGAGCGGGTGGTGGGGACGCTGGCGACCACTGCCGTGTCCGCGTGGCTGGGGGCACAGGTGTACCGGGTGCATGAGGTCGCGGAGACGCGGCAGGTGTTGGACATGGTGGCGTCGATCGCGGGGCATCGGGCGCCGACTGTCGCTCGTCGGGGGCTGGCGTAGGGATTTCCTCGCCCCCGCCGCCCCTACCCGTCCCGTCCTCCAGGGGGCGAGCCCCCTTCGACCCCCGCTCCTCAAACGCCGGAGGGGCTGGATGTCCCTGGAGGCGGCTGAATTGTCGGCCCTTGGCTTTCAGTGCCGCTCCCGGCAATCTCAGCCCGTCCGGCGTTTGAGGACGAGGCCCCTTCAGGGCCGAAGCGGGGTCTGGGGGCGCAGCCCCCAGCAACGGCGCCGCACCCCAGACCGGTTCAAGCCCAGCGCTAGCGCCCCGCCTCCTTCGACACCAACGCCACCGCCTCGTCCACGTCGTCCGTGACGTGGAACAGGAGGAGGTCCTTTTCGGAGGCCTTGCCCTGGGCGATCAGGGTGTTCTTGAGCCAGTCGACCAGGCCGCCCCAGTACTCGCTGCCGAAGAGGACGATCGGGAAGCGGGTGACCTTCTGGGTCTGGACGAGGGTCAGGGCCTCGAAGAGCTCGTCCAGGGTGCCGAGGCCGCCCGGCAGGACCACGAAGCCCTGCGCGTACTTCACGAACATCATCTTGCGGACGAAGAAGTAGCGGAAGTTGAGGCCGATGTCGACGTAGGGGTTGAGCCCCTGCTCGAAGGGCAGCTCGATGCCGAGGCCGACGGAGATGCCGTTCGCCTCGCAGGCGCCCTTGTTGGCGGCCTCCATGGCACCCGGCCCACCGCCGGTGATGACGGCGAAGCCCGCCTCCACCAGGCCGCGTCCCAACTGCACGCCCGCCTCGTACTCCGGCGAGTCCGCGGGCGTCCGCGCCGAGCCGAACACGCTGATCGCGGGCGGCAGTTCGGCCAGCGTGCCGAAGCCCTCGATGAACTCGGACTGGATGCGCAGGACGCGCCACGGGTCGGTGTGGACCCAGTCCGAGGGACCGCCCGCGTCCAGCAGGCGCTGGTCGGTGGTGCTCGCCGTGACCTGCCCCCGCCTGCGGAGGACCGGTCCCAGGCGCTGCTCCTCCGGCGGCTGATTCCTGCCCTCGGGGTTCCCGGTAGCCATGTGCGCTCCCTCCGCTTGCCTGGTCTTTCCATCTCAGCGTAGATCTACGCGGGTTACGGAGGGGGGACGTCCGCGTGTCCGCCATGAACCGCCCCCGCGCACAGGGCCTCCTTACGAGGTCAGCCAGGCCCGCAACCGGGACTCCGCCTCCGGGATCAGCGAGACCTTCACCCGCTCGTCCACCTTGTGCGCGAGCAGCGGTTCACCGGGGCTGTAGTTCACCGCGGGCACGCCCAGCGCGCTGAAGCGGGAGACGTCCGTCCAGCCGAACTTGGGGCGGGCCTCGCCCCCGACGGCGACCATGAAGGCCTGGGCCACGGGGTGGTTGAGGCCGGGCCGGGCGCCGCCGGTGTGGTCGTCGACGACGAACTCGTCGACCCCGCAGTCCGCGAAGAAGTCCCGTACGAAGGCCTCCGCCTCGGCCTCGCTGCGGTCGGGCGCGTAGCGGAAGTTGACGGTCAGGACGCAGGAGTCGGGGATGACGTTGGTCGCCACCCCGCCCGTCACGCCAACCGCGTTGAGCCCCTCGTGGTACTGGAGGCCGTCGACCATCGGCCTGCGCGGCTCGTACGCCGCCAGCCTGGCGAGGGCCGGCGCGGCCCTGTGGATCGCGTTGGAGCCCATCCACGCGCGCGCGGAGTGCGCCCGCTCTCCCTTGAACGTCAGCAGCATCCTCAGGGTGCCCTGGCAGCCGCCCTCGACCTGGTTGTCGGTCGGCTCCAGCAGGACCGCGAAGTCGCCCGCCAGCCACTCGGGGTGGGCCTCGGCCACATGTCCCAGCCCGTTGAGGTGGGCGGCGACCTCCTCGTTGTCGTAGAAGACGAAGGTGAGGTCGCGGTTGGGCTCGGGGACCGTCGCCGCGATGCGCAGCTGGACCGCGACGCCGGACTTCATGTCGCAGGTGCCGCAGCCCCACAGGTAGCCCTCGTCGTCGAGCCGGGAGGGGACGTTCCCGGCGATCGGGACGGTGTCGATGTGGCCGGCGAGGATGACGCGTTCCGGGCGGCCGAGGTGCGTGCGCGCGACGACGTTGTTGCCGTGCCGGTCGACCGTGAGGTGCGGCAGGGCGCGCAGGGCGGTCTCGATCGCGTCCGCGAGGGGCTTCTCGGTGCCGCTCTCGGAGGGGAAGTCGACGAGCTGCGCGGTGAGCCGAGCAGCGTCCAGGGTGAGGTCAAGAGGGGTGTCGGCCATGTCGCCGACCCTAACTCCCCCGGTGGCCGGGCCCGCTCTCACCTTCCGGCACGGAGCACTGGTGACCCTCCAGTATCTTGTCCGGATGCCAGTGCCGTCCTCTCCCGCCCGCAGGCGTGGTGGCCGCCTTCTCCGCTTCCTGGCGGCCCTCGTGGTCATGTCCGCCGTCGCCGGTTATGTCGTGGTGCAGTACCTCACCGGAGGCTCGGGCGGACCGGTCTGCCGCGTGGCCTCGGGCCAGGTCGGCGGACCGTCGTACGAGTTCACGCCGGAGCAGACCGTCAACGCGGCGACCATCACCGCCGTCGGCACCGGGCGCGGGCTGCCCGAGCGGGCTGTGGCCATCGCGCTGGCCACCGCGCTCCAGGAGTCCGGCCTGCGCAACATCCGCCACGGCGACCGGGATTCGCTCGGGCTGTTCCAGCAGCGGCCCTCGCAGGGCTGGGGCAGGCCGGAGCAGATCCTCGACCCGGCGTACGCGGCGGGCGCGTTCTACAAGCACCTGGTCAAGGTGCGCGGCTACCAGGAGCTGCCGCTGACGGTCGCCGCGCAGAAGGTGCAGCGCAGCGGCTACCCGGAGGCGTACGCCAAGCACGAGCCGGACGCCACGGTGCTCGCCGCCGCCCTCACCGGCACCTCGGCGGCCACGCTGACCTGCGACGGCCGTACGGAGCCCGGAGTCACGCAGGTCGGCGCCGCGGGTCCGGAGTCGGTGCGCTCGGCTCTCGTACGGGACTTCGGGCGGGACGCACTGGAGACGACCGCCGCCGAGGTGGGCGGCAAGGCGTCACCGTCGCCGACGCCGGGCCCCGGCGACGGGCGCACGGTGACGCTCCCCGTGCGCAAGGACACCAGCCGTGCGGGGCGCAGCCTGGAGGAACGCGGCTGGCAGCTCGCGCACTGGGCGGTCGCCAACTCCTCGGCGCTGCGCATCGAGCGGGTCTCGTACGCCGGACGGCAGTGGACCGCCGGGAACACGGACAGCCGGTGGCTGCCGGAGGGCGGGGCGAGCGGGACGGCCACCGTACGGATACTGACGGCACGGTAGTTCGGAAGATCACTTGGAAGGGTTACGTCCGCCGTCCGCCGGAGCGGGTGTGCGCACGTTTTCGCCACATCACCCCCGCATCCGTCGGATCCCTTGGGAACAAAGGGCTGTACGGATTCGCCGGACTTTCGGACCGGAAGGGTTTTGCCCGTTTTTATCCGCAGGCGATAATGCGACGCGTTACCAATTCTTTACATTTGGCCTCCGCAACCTTCGACGGCTTCGAGCGGTAGTCACGGCGTCCAAGCAACGTTCCCTCCCGTCGAAGGAGCAAAATGTCCCTCCCCCTGACCCGCAGGATCGCCCGTGCCGCGCTGCTCGTCGCTGCGGGAGCGGCAGCCGGGGTCGGTGCGGCCGGCTCCGCCAGTGCGGCCCCCGCCGCGCTGCCCGCCACCCCGAACCTCGGTGGGCTGTCCGCTCTGGACGCGGCGCACGTCAGTGACACCGTGGACGGCACGACGCAGAACCTGACCGGGACCGCGGGCAAGACCGGCGGCGAGACCGTGGAGAAGGCGGTGCCGACCGCGGGCAAGACCGGCGGCAAGGCCGTGAAGAAGGCGACGCCGGCGGCGCAGAAGACGGCGGGCGAGGCCGCCGGGTCCGCCGGGGACGTACTGGGTGACACGGCGTCCAACGCGACGAAGGGCGGCCTGCCGACCGACGCGGTCACCAAGGGCGGTCTGCCGGCCGCCGACTCGCTGCCCCTGAAGGGGCTGCCGCTCGGCTAAGGGCGCCCATCGTCTGGCACCGGCGATCCGACGATTCGAAGACTACGGTTTCGATGTGCCACTCAGAGCGCCTC
>NZ_JBEYVC010000145.1:0-26972 GCF_040643855.1 Streptomyces sp. NPDC047072
CGCCGTCTACACCACCTCGGTGACGGTGACCGCCGGTGGCACGACCACCCTGAACTCGATCCACCCCCACACCCCCACACCCGCGGCCGCCGACGGCGAACCCGCCCCACAGGGGCCACCCGCACCCAACAACGAAATCTGCACGGGTGGTGCGGGTGGGAACACAACGGCCGAAGGCGAAGCCGAGGCCGGACGCACCACCGCCCTGCTCCTCGGAATCGCCGCAGGCGACGCCGCCGGCTGGCCCTCCGCCCGCCACAGAGCCACCCGCATGCCCGACTGGACCCGCCGCCTCACCCGAGAACTCGACACCTTCGCCGAACAGAACGCCACCACCACCCTCCCCGTCCCCATCGCCCTCAACCAACCCCCCGAACCCCTCCGCCTCGGCCCCTCCGACGACGCCGAATGGGCCGCCTTCACCGCCGAGGCCCTCCTCCGCGCAGGCGACCCCACCGCCCTCGCCGACCTCACCCGAGACCGCCGTACCAGAGCCGCCATCGACCTCACCTGGAACACCCTCGCCGCCGAAGTGGCCGCCGCAGCGGACCGCGCCCCCGAGATCGAGTCCGCCGTCCTCCAACTCCGCGCCCGCATCTCCGTCCGCGCAGGACTCGGCAACCTCGCCACCGGCCTCCGCCCACCCGCCACCGGCCACGACAACCCCCACTACTTCGACGACGCGGCCTGCATCCGCGCCTGTGTCCTCGCCACCGCCCACCCCGGCGCCCCCCAACACGCCGCGGACCTGGCGGAGTTCGACGCCCGCTACACCCAGGACGGCGACGGAGTACACGGCGCGAGAGCGATGGCGGCCGCCGTATCCCTCGCCCTGACCGGCGAAGACACCGACACATGCGTCGCGGCGGCCCTCTCCCAACTCCCCGACCACACGGAGATCGGCCGCAACGCCCGCCACGCCCTCCACCTCGCCGCCCGAACCGACAGCACCTTCGCCCTGATCCCGGCGCTGGAACACCAGATCGTCGACCACGTCTACAGCTACGGCATCGCGGCCGCCGAAACCGTCCCCGTAGCCCTCGCCCTGACCACCGCCGCCCAGGGCCGCATCGCCGAGGCGATCCCGGCGGCCGCCTGCCTCTCGCGCGTCGCGGACTCCGCCCCCGCCCTGGTAGGAGCACTGACCGGCGCCCTCAGCGGCGCGGACGCGATCCCCGCCGCCTGGCGGGACACCTGCCGCACCCTCTCCGGCTGCGCCCTCCCCCGCCTCACCGGCACCGACCTCGTGGAACTCGCCGAACTCCTGGAAGCCACACAACGACCCCACCCAGGAGGATGATTCGGGGCATGACCCCCGAAAAACCCAAAACCCCCACACCCGAACCCGACCCCACCGACCTCACCGACCTCACCAGGGAAGCCACCCTGGAGGACCGCATCACCGCCGCCCTCGTCGGCGCGGCCGTCGGCGACGCCCTCGGCGGCCCCGTCGAGGGCTACTCCCCCGACCAGATCCTGGAACGCCACGCGGGCCGCGTGCACGGCATCGTCGGCCCCTGGAACGGCGACGCCTGGCGCACCGCCCGCCCCATCGCGCCGTACCACAAGGGCGACGGCCACGTCACCGACGACACCTTGATGACCCACGCCCTGATCCGCGTGTACGCGAAGGTCCGCGACCACCTGGACGCGTACGCGATCGCCGACCACCTGGTCCCGGACCTGATGACAACTCCCCGCTGGATCCCGGAACTCGAGGCGGAGGCCCTCCCCCTGCACCGCGTCTTCCTCGCGGAGAAGTGGCTGGTGACCCGACTCCACTACGGCCATGCCGACCCCCGCGAGGCCGGCGTCGGCAACATCGTCAACTGCGGTGCGGCGATGTACATGGCCCCGGTCGGCCTGGTCAACGCGGCCGACCCCCGGGCCGCGTACACCGAGGCCCTGGACATCGCGGGCGCCCACCAGTCGTCGTACGGCAGGGAGGCGGCCGCCGTCTTCGCGGCGGCGGTGGCCGCGGCGACCGCCCCCGGCGCGACCCCGGACTCGGTCGTCACGAGCTGCCTCGCCCTGGCGAAGGACGGCACCCGCACCGCCATCGAGCAGGTCTGCGAAGTGGCCCGGAACCACACGGACTTCGAGTCCGCGCTACGACCTTTGCGCGCGGCCGTCGCCCCGTACGACACCGTCGGCGACGACTACCGCGCCCCCTCCCTGGGCGCCCGCCGCCCCTCCCGCCTGCACACGATCGAGGAACTCCCCATCGCGCTCGGCATGTTGCTGGTCGCGTCCGGCGACTACCGCCACGCGGTGCTCGGCGCGGTGAACTACGGCCGGGACTGCGACTCCATCGCCACGATGGCGGGGGCGCTGGCCGGCGCCCTCGGCTCACCGGTCCCGGAGGAGTGGTCGAAGCGGGTCGCGGAGGCCAGCCGCCTGGACCTGTGGGAACCGGCGCGCACCCTGACCGCCGTGGCCGGGGAGATCCACCGGCGGGACATCCGTCGACGCCGGGCCCACGAAGCGGCGTTCGCCGCACTCGGAGGTCCGGGATGCTCCGACTGACCTGGGTCCAGCCGGAGGACCTGATCGGCCACGAACTCCGCCAGGCGGCCCAGGACGGCCGCGAACCGGCGGCGATCGCGGCGCGCTGGCGGGCGGCGGGAGGCCGCGAAGCCCCCTCGCGAGCAGGGGCGTCCCCGGAAGCCGAAGCCCCCTCCCGATACCTCCGGCAACTCGCCGAGGACCTGCTGGACGAACTGGCCGACCTGCCAAGCCGGTTGAAGGACCGCGAGCCCACCGACCTCACGAAGATCAAGGCCCTCTGTCCCGACTGGCCCGCCCCGGCCCCCGTCACCACCCCCACCCGCGCGAGCCTCGAAGCGGCCTGGCTCGGCCGGGCCGTCGGCTGTCTCCTCGGCAAACCCGTCGAGAAACTCCCCCTCGACGCCATCCGCCAACTCGCCCGCGCCACCGGCAACTGGCCCCTGCACACCTACTTCACGGCGAAGGGCGTCCCCGCCGAACTCCTCACCGCACACCCCTGGAACCGCCGCTCGGCCCCCACCTCCCTCGCCGAGAACATCGACGGCATGCCCGAGGACGACGACCTCAACTACCCCCTTGTGAACCTCCTGTTGCTACAGCGCCACGGCAAGCAGTTCACCACCGCGGACGTGGCGAAACTCTGGCTCGACGAACTCCCCGCGGGCCGCACCTTCACCGCCGAACGCATCGCCTACCGCAACCTCCTCCTCGGCCTGGAGCCCCCGCGCACCGCCCGCCACCGCAACCCCTTCCGCGAGTGGATCGGCGCCCTGATCCGTGCCGACGTCCACGGCTGGACCAACCCCGGCGACCCGGGCGCGGCGGCCGCACAGGCCCACCGGGACGCCACCCTCACCCACACCGCGAACGGCGTCTACGCGGCCATGTTCACGGCGGCCGTGATCGCCCGGGCGACGACAACTCCCGACATCCACACGTGCCTTCGCACCGGCCTCGACGTGATCCCCCCGGGCTCCCGCCTCGCCGAGGCCATCACCCGCGCCGTCCAACTGGCCGAGCGGCACGACGACTTCGACACCGTCGTGGACCAACTCCACGCCACGCACGCCGAGAACCACCACTGGGTCCACGCGATCCCCAACACCGCCCTGATCGCCGCCGCCCTCACCCACGCGAACGGCGACTTCACCGGCTCCATCTGCAAAGCGGTGAGCGGCGGTTGGGACACCGACTCCAACGGCGCCACGGCGGGCAGCATCGCCGCCCTCCTCGCCGGCACCCCCACCGCCCTCCCCGACCGCTGGACAGCGCACCTGAAGAACCGACTCGCCACCTCCGTGGGCGACTTCAACGGCATCGGCTTCGACACCCTGGCCCACCTCACCCACCGCGAGGCATCCCGCCCATGACGCACACCCCCACCACGCCCCCGCTCTCCGGCCTGCGCGTCCTCGACCTCGCCACCCTCTTCGCCGGCCCCCTCGCCGCCACCCTGCTCGGCGACTTCGGTGCCGAGGTCGTCAAGATCGAGCACCCCGCCAAGCCCGACCCGTCCCGCGGCCACGGCCCCTCGAAGGACGGCATCGGCCTGTGGTGGAAGCTGCTGGGCCGCAACAAGCGCACGATCACCCTCGACCTCTCCAAGCCGGGCGGCCGCGCCACCTTCCTGCGGCTGGCCGAGACCGCGGACGTGGTGATCGAGAACTTCCGCCCCGGCACCCTGGAGAAGTGGGACCTCGGCTGGCCTGAACTCCAGGCCGTCAACCCCCGCCTGGTCCTCACCCGCGTCACCGCCTTCGGCCAGTTCGGCCCCTACTCCCGCCGCCCCGGCTTCGGCACCCTCGCCGAGGCGATGAGCGGCTTCGCGGCGATCACCGGCGAGCCGGACGCACCCCCAGTCCTGCCGCCCTTCGGCCTCGCCGACTCGATCGCGGGCCTGGCCACGGCGTACGCGGTGATGACGGCGCTCGCCGCCCGTGACCGCACCGGCGCGGGCCAGGTCGTCGACATGGCGATCATCGAGCCGATCCTGACGGTCCTCGGCCCCCAGCCCACCTGGTACGACCAGCTCGGCCACGTCCAGGAGCGCACCGGCAACCGCTCCGCCAACAACGCCCCGCGCAACACCTACCGCACGGCCGACGGCACCTGGGTCGCCGTCTCCACCTCCGCCCAGTCGATCGCCGAGCGGGTGATGCGCCTGGTCGGCCGCCCGGAGCTGATCGACGAGCCGTGGTTCGCGACGGGCGCGCAACGGGCGGCACACTCGGACGTCCTCGACGCGGCGGTCGGCTCCTGGATCGCCGAGCGCACCCGCGACGAGGTCCTCGCGGCCTTCGAGAAGGCGGAGGCGGCGGTCGCCCCCATCCAGGACGTCCGGGACGTCATGGTCGACCCGCAGTACCAGGCCCTCGACACGGTCACCACCGTCGACGACCCCGACCTCGGCCCCCTGCGCATGCAGAACGTCCTCTTCCGCCTCTCCGAGACCCCCGGCGCAATCCGCTGGGCGGGCCGCGCACACGGCGCCGACACGGACGAGATCCTCACGGAACTGGGCCTGACCCGGGGCGAGTTGGCGGCCCTGCGCGCGGAGGGCGCCGTATGACAACACCGCTCACCTGGTTGTACGTCCCCGGTGACCGACCCGAGGTCGTCACCAAGGCGCTCACCTCCGGCGCCGACGTCGTGGTCGTCGACCTGGAGGACGCGGTGGCTCCGGACCGCAAGTCCTACGCCCGCGAGGCGACCGTCGAACGCCTCACCGACCCCCACCACCCGGTCCCGGTCCACGTCCGCGTGAACACCCTCGACGGCCCCCACGCGACGGCGGACCTCACCGCGCTGGCGGCTCTCCCCGGTCTCTCGGGCCTACGCCTCCCCAAGATCACGTCCCCGGCCCAGATCACCCGAGTCGCCCGGGCAACAGCCACCCCCCTGTACGCCCTCCTGGAAACAGCCCTGGGCATCGAACACGCCTACGCCATCGCCGCCGCCCATCCCGCCCTGCACGGCATCGCCCTCGGCGAGGCGGACCTACGGGCCGACCTGGGCGTACGCGACGACGCGGGCCTGGACTGGTCCCGTTCCCGAGTCGTCGTGGCCGCGCGAGCGGCGGGCCTGGCGCCTCCACCGCAGTCGGTCCACCCCGACACCCGGGACCTGACCGGCCTCAATGCCTCCTGCGCCCACGGCCGAGCCCTCGGCTTCCTGGGCCGAGCCGCGATCCACCCCCGCCAGCTCCCGGTGATCGAACAGGCGTACCTCCCCACACAGCAGGAGATCGAGGAGGCGGAAACGATCATCAAGGCGGCCGAGACCCACCAGGGCGCCCAGGCCCTGCCGAACGGCACCTTCATCGACGCGGCGGTGGTGGCCGCCGCCCACCGCACCCTCGCGCTCACCCACCGCTGACACGACGAAGGGCGCCTCGGAATCCCAGGGCGCCCTCATCGACGGAGAACCACTCGTCACGTCTTCTTCGCGGACTCCGCCTCGTCCTTGCTCTCGGCCTCGGCCTCTTCGGCGTCGTCCTTCACCTCGTCGGAGTCACCCTCGGGCTTCTCCGCACCGTCGGCATCCGGACCCTCGTCGGGCGCGTCGTCGGAGGCACCCGGCTCGACGACCTCTTCCCGCCCGGGCCGCTTCTTCGCCGACAGCACCATGTAGAGCACGGCGAGCAGGAAGACGATGATCGCGGTCCAGTTGTTGAGCCGCATGCCCAGGATGTGGTGGGCGTCGTCCACGCGGAGGTACTCGATCCAGAACCGCCCCACGCAGTACGAGGCGACGTACAGCGCGAACGCCCGCCCGTGCCCGAGCTTGAAGCGCCGGTCCGCCCAGATGACGAGGAGCGCGACGCCGATGCACCACAGCGACTCGTAGAGGAACGTCGGGTGGTAGTACCCCGGCACCCGCCCGTCCGTGGAGGACGTGATGTGCAGGGCCCACGGCAGATCCGTCTCCCGCCCGTACAGCTCCTGGTTGAACCAGTTGCCCCAGCGCCCGATCGCCTGCGCGAGGGCGATACCGGGGGCGATGGCGTCGGCGTACGCGGGCAGCGGGATGCCCCGGCGCCGGCAGCCGATCCACGCGCCGACCGCGCCGAGCGCGATCGCGCCCCAGATGCCGAGACCGCCCTCCCACACCTTGAAGGCGTCCACCCAGTCACGGCCCGCGCTGAAGTACAGCTCGTAGTCCGTGATCACGTGGTAGAGGCGGCCGCCGAGCAGTCCGAACGGCACGGCCCAGACCGCGATGTCGGCCACCGTGCCGGCCCGCCCGCCCCGGGCGAGCCAGCGCTTGTTGCCGAGCCAGACGGCTACGAAGACGCCGATGATGATGCAGAACGCGTAGCCGCGCAGCGGGATGGGACCGAGGTGGATCACCCCGCGCGACGGGCTGGGAATGTAGGCAATTTCCATGGCAGGGTCGACGCTACCGTGCCGGGCCGGGCGCACGGCAGGCGGCCCGGCAACGGCTCCATAACGGGCGGGTCGGAAACTCTTACCCCTTGGCCGCCTCCCGCACCTGCTGCTTCAGCTTCGCCGGGGTCATCGTCTGGTCCTGGTAGATGTTCTTGCCGTTCAGCAGGACCGTCGGGGTGCCGGTGAATCCGCCGTTGCGGAAGGCCGCCGCTGACTTGTCCACCCAACTGTTGTGCGTGCCCTTCTCGACACAGCTCCGGAAGGCGGCGGTGTCGAGCCCGGCGATCTTCTTCGACAGCTCGATCAGCTTGTCGTTCTTCGCGTAGGCGTCGTCGGTTTCTTCCGGCTGGTTCTCGTACAGCACGTCGTGGTACGCCGTGAAGTAGCCGGCGTCCTGGGCGCAGGCCGCCGCGTTGGCGGCGTTGCGGGAGCCGGTGCCGCGCATGTTGCCGTCGATGATCGTGGCCAGGTGGTACTCGACCTTGAGGTCGCCGGACTCGGTCAGCTCGTGGATCGTCGGGCGGTACGCCGTCTCGAAGGCCTTGCAGGCCGGGCAGCGGAAGTCCTCCCAGACGACCAGCGTCGACTTGGCGCTCTCCTTGCCGACCGGGATGGCGAGGCTGTCCTGGCCGTTGGCCCCCGAGGGCGCGACGACCGGACCCGAGGAGTCGCTGCCGCCCTTGTCCTTGCCGGCGTTCGCCGCGACCACGCCGATCACCGCCGCGAGACCCAGGACGCCGACGACGCTCGCGCCGACGACCAGCACCCGGCGCCGCTTCTCCGCGGTCCTCTGCTTCTCGCGCTCCTCCGCCAGCCGCTCCCGGGCGGTGCGCTTTCCCTCACGGTTCTTCTCGCTCACACCCCGGAAACGAACCGGGGAGGCGCACCGCGCCTCCCCAGCCCCAGGTCCACCCGTTCGAGTGACCGAATATTCCGTTACGTCGTCACGGGCGCCGTCCGTACAACGGCCACCGCCCGCACGGTCCGCGCCGGCCGTTACGCCTGTCGGCGCACACCCTTCGCCAGCTCACCGGCGAGTGCGCGCACGGCCTCGACCCCGGCCCGGTCGTCCGGCGCGTCCAGCATCCGCTTGACGAACGCCGAGCCGACGATCACCCCGTCGGCGAAGCCGGCCACCTCGGCGGCCTGCGCCGCGTCGGAGACCCCGAGCCCGACACAGACGGGCAGGTCGCCGCCGACGGCCCGGGTCCGCTCGACCAGGTCCTGGGCCTGCGCCCCGACCGACTCACGCGTCCCCGTCACGCCCATCAGCGAGGCGGCGTACACGAACCCGCTGCCCGCCTTGGTGATCTCGGCAAGCCGCGCGTCCTTACTGCTGGGCGCGACCACGAAGACCGTGGCGAGCCCGTGCTTCTCGGCGTGCTCCCTCCACAGCGCCGACTCCTGCACCGGCAGGTCGGGCAGGATGCAGCCCGCGCCGCCCGCCTCGGCGAGTTCGGCGGTGAAGCGCTCGACGCCATAGCGGTCGATGGGGTTCCAGTACGTCATCACGAGCACCGGCTTCCCGGTGGCCTCGTAAGCCTCGCGCACCGTCCGCATGACGTCCGCGATCTTGACGCCACCGCGCAGGGCGATGTCGTCGGCGGTCTGGATGACCGGACCGTCGAGGACGGGGTCGCTGTGCGGCAGCCCCACCTCGACGACATCGGCTCCGCCGTCGAAGACGGCCTTGATCGCCTCGATGCCGCCGTCCACGGTCGGGAAACCGGCCGGAAGGTAGGCGATGAGCGCCGAGCGGCCCTCCGCCTTGGCACCCGCGAGGGTGTCCGACAGCAGCTGAATGTTCCCGCTCACTTGGCGTCCCCCTCGATCTCGGCGAGGTCGGCGGCGTCGGCCGCGACCTCGGCGTCGGTGTCGTACAGGCCGAAGTACCGCGCGGCCGTGTCCATGTCCTTGTCGCCGCGGCCGGACAGGTTGACGATGATCAGCCCGTCCTTGCCCAGCTCCTTGCCGACCTCCAGCGCACCCGCGAGGGCGTGCGCGCTCTCGATCGCCGGGATGATCCCCTCAGTGCGGGACAGCAGGCGCAGCGCCTGCATGGCTGCGTCGTCGGTGACCGCGCGGTACTCGCCGCGGCCGGAGTCCTTGAGGTAGGAGTGCTCCGGGCCGATGCCCGGGTAGTCCAGACCGGCCGAGATGGAGTACGGCTCGGTGATCTGGCCCTCCTCGTCCTGGAGGACGTAGGAGCGGGAGCCGTGCAGGATGCCGGGCTCGCCCGCGGTGAGGGTCGCCGCGTGCTCGCCGGTCTCCACACCGTGCCCGGCGGGCTCGCAGCCGATGAGGCGTACGTCCGCGTCGGGGATGAAGGCGTGGAAGAGGCCGATGGCGTTGGAGCCGCCGCCGACGCAGGCGATCGCCGCGTCGGGGAGCCGGCCGGCCCGCTCCAGGAGCTGGCGGCGGGCCTCGACGCCGATGACGCGGTGGAAGTCGCGGACCATCGCCGGGAAGGGGTGCGGTCCTGCCACCGTGCCGAAGAGGTAGTGCGTGCGGTCGACGTTGGCGACCCAGTCGCGGAACGCCTCGTTGATGGCGTCCTTCAGCGTGCGGCTGCCGGACTTCACGGCGATGACCTCGGCGCCGAGCATGCGCATACGCGCCACGTTCAGGGCCTGGCGCTGGGTGTCGATCTCACCCATGTAGATCGTGCATTCGAGGCCGAACAGCGCGCACGCCGTCGCCGTCGCCACGCCGTGCTGGCCCGCGCCGGTCTCGGCGATGACCCTCGTCTTGCCCATGCGCTTGGTGAGCAGGGCCTGGCCGAGGACGTTGTTGATCTTGTGGGAGCCGGTGTGGTTGAGGTCTTCCCGCTTCAGGAAGATCCGGGCGCCTCCCGCTTCCGCGCCGAAACGGGGGGCCTCGGTGAGTGCCGACGGACGGCCCGTGTAGTTGAGCAGCAGGTCGTCGAGTTCCCTGGCGAACTCGGGGTCGTGCTTGGCCTTGTCGTACTCGACGGCGACCTCGTCCACGGCGGCGACGAGGGCCTCCGGGATGAACTTGCCGCCGAAGTCTCCGAAGTAGCCCTCGGGAGAGGGGACCTGGCCGGAGGGGTCAGGGATAAAGAACTCGCTGGGCATGCGAATACCTCACGGTGAGTGCGTGTGAAAGACACTGAGCGCCGTGGGGGCATGGGTATTTGGTCGGCTACCGGCCGTCAGTGGCTGGTCGCGCAGTTCCCCGCGCCCCTGAAAAACCGCCATCGCTGCCCGTTTACCTGTCCAGGTTCGTCTCCGATGACGTAACGGACCCTGCGGCCGTGCACTCGGCGTGCGGGCGCGCGGCAGCCACGGGGGCGGCAGCCGCGCGCCAGGCGCGCGTACCGGTCCGTGGCTGTCATGAAGGTCGTCGGAGTCATCGTCGGTCAGCCTAGCGGGTGATCAGCCGCGGCCGTGTCGCAATGCCGGGTGCTCGCCCGCCGCCACCAGGTCCGCGACCGCCGTCTTCGGGTCCTTGCCCGTGACCAGGGACTCGCCGACGAGGACCGCGTCCGCGCCGGCGTTGGCGTAGGCGATCAGATCGTGCGGGCCGCGGACGCCGGACTCGGCGACCTTGACCAGGCTCGCCGGGATCTCGGGGGCGACCCGCTCGAAGGTGCCGCGGTCCACCTCCAGCGTCTTGAGGTTGCGGGCGTTGACGCCGATGATCTTGGCGCCGGCGTCCACCGCGCGCTCGACCTCGTCCTCGTCGTGGACCTCGACGAGCGGGGTGAGCCCGATGGACTCGGCGCGCTCGATCAGGGACTCCAGCGCGGGCTGCTCCAGGGCCGCGACGATGAGCAGCGCGAGGTCGGCGCCGTAGGCCCGGGCCTCCCAGAGCTGGTACGACGTGACGATGAAGTCCTTGCGCAGGACGGGGATGTCCACGCGCGCGCGGACGGCCTCCAGGTCGGCCAGCGAGCCGCCGAAGCGGCGCTGTTCGGTGAGGACGGAGATGACGGCCGCGCCGCCCGCCTCGTAGTCCGCCGCCAGGCCCGCCGGGTCGGCGATCGCGGCCAGCGCGCCCTTGGAGGGGCTGGACCGCTTGACCTCGCAGATCACCTTGACGCCGTCACCGCGCAGGGCGGCCACGCCGTCCTTGGCCGCGGGAGCCTTCGCCGCGCGCTCCTTGAGCTCGTCGAGGCTGACGCGCGCCTGCCGTTCCGCGAGGTCGGCACGGACTCCGTCGATGATCTCGTCGAGCACACTCACGCGAGCGGCCCCCTTCCAGACGGTTGGCGGTGGAAAAGCGCTAAGAAAACCTATGGTCACTGCGATGGTATCCGCAGGAGGGCGTAGCCCTCACATCCGGTTGACGCCGGTCCCACTACCTGGACGTTCGCCAGTTGATCAAGGGTGGAGCCAGCCACCGAACGGCAGGTTCCGGACAACCGTGAAGACCAGCAGCAATGTCCCCAGGGTCCACAGATGCGCGGTGCCCAGATTCAGGCCGAGCGGCCGGCCGCGTGCCGCGCGGACCACCCAGATGGTCCACACCACCGCGAAGCCCAGATAGGCGAAGACCGCGAGGGCGTTGTCCTGGAGGGCCGCCGCGAAGTCCCCGTGGACGAACGCGTGCGCGCTGCGCAGCCCGCCGCAGCCCGGGCAGTAGATGCCGGTGAAGCGCAGCAGCGGGCAGACCGGGTAGTGGCCCGGCTGGTTGGGGTCCACGGTCCCCACGTAGGCGAAGGCCCCGGCGACGGCCGCGAGCACGCCCGCCGGGACGGCCACCCGCCCGAGCAGACCACTGCGCGGCACCACGTGCTGACTGTCGGCGTTCACGTCAGGCATTGTGCCTCGTACGCGTGAGGGGCGGCACCGGCACTTTCCGCCGGACCGCCCCTCCACGGGATACGTGCGTACGTCAGCTCTCGGCCTTGGCGCTCTCGGTGACGAGCGGCTTGTGGGCGTCCTTCGGCATGCCGAGACCCATCGCGCTCATGACCCACCCGACCACACCACCGAGGCACGCGATCACGATGCCGGCCCAGAAGCCCACCGGCTGAGCCATCACCATGAAGGCGCCGGCGACGCAGAAACCGATGAAGCAGATAGTGACACCGGTCCAGGCTGCCGGGGTGTGACCGTGGCTGCTGCCCGCCATTGCTTGCTCCTAGTCGCAGAGATACATGTCCAAGCCGGACGCTCGCAGACATTGTCCCGCACGCAAGGGCACGAGATATCCGGGGGTCACCCTGACGCGCCCCAAAGGGGCGCGGGGCTGTATCGATTTGCGGCTCCGCCGCGTGGGCGCGACCAGCCCCCACCGGCCCGCACACAAAGGACGACCGCTAGGCCCCTGTCGGATCTTCCCCTCGATCCAACGCCTTCCAGACATCCTCAGGCCGATCAAGATCCACAACCGGAGCCTTACGACGCACCCGAGGCGCCCCGTTTCGCTCGTACCGCCCCGACATCGCAGGCCACAACCGCCCATACCGCAACGCCAACAACCCGGCGACCAGAATCAGCGCCCCACCCACCGCAGCCACATACGGCCAAGCGGTGTGAGTCAGCGCAGCGACCGTCGCCGAGGTGTCACCAGACGCCTGCGCGGCCTCCTCGTCCAGCGCCGAGGAATCCCCCGCCCCCACCAGCGCCGCCGCCACGATCCCCGCCCCGGACAACGCCAGCAACCCGGCGACCAACAACCGCCCCGCCTTGCGTACGGCGAACACCGCGACCAACGCGGCCAGCCCCACTATCGCGAGCGCGGCCGGTACCCCGGTCACGTCACTCCCCTTCGCGGTCAGAGGAAAGTCACCACCGGCCACCGTGGCCGTCCCCTCCGCCCACCTCTGACGCGTGGCCAGCAGCGCCACGGCCGCGCCGAGCGCGCCGGTGAGCAGGGCCACGCCAAGACTGAGCCGGCCGGCCTTGGCGGAGCCGGCGACTTCGGAACGGGGGTGCGGTACGGCAGTCACGTACTCCACTATCACCCGAACCCCGGGCGAACCGTCACCCGGGGTTCGTATGAGAAGCGCCCTATTGCCCGAGCCGGTTCGCCGTGTGCACGGCGCGCAGCACCGCCGCGGCCTTGTTCCGGCACTCCTGGTCCTCGGCGAGCGGGTCGGAGTCGGCGACGATCCCGGCTCCGGCCTGGACGTACGCCGTGCCGTCCCGCAGCAGGGCCGTACGGATGGCGATGGCGGTGTCGGAGTCGCCCGCGAAGTCGAGGTAGCCGACGCAGCCGCCGTACAACCCCCGTCGGGACGGCTCCAGTTCGTCGATGATCTGCATCGCGCGGGGCTTCGGCGCCCCGGAGAGCGTGCCGGCCGGGAAGCAGGCCGTCAGGACGTCGAAGGCGGTGCGGCCCGCGGCGACCTTGCCGGTGACCGTCGAGACGATGTGCATCACGTGGGAGTACCGCTCGACGGACATGAAGTCGACGACCTCGACCGAGCCGGGCTCGCAGACCCGCCCGAGGTCGTTGCGCCCGAGGTCGACCAGCATGAGGTGCTCGGCGCGCTCCTTGGGGTCGGCGAGCAACTCGTCGGCGAGCGCCTGGTCCTCCTGCGGGGTCGCCCCGCGCCACCGGGTGCCGGCGATCGGGTGCACCATGGCGCGCCCGTCCTCGACCTTGACGAGGGCCTCGGGGGACGAGCCGACGACGTCGAAGCCGTCGAAGCGGAACAGGTACATGTACGGCGACGGGTTGGTCGCCCTGAGGACCCGGTAGACGTCCAGGGCGCTGGCCGTGCAGGGCGTCTCGAAGCGCTGGGAGGGGACGACCTGGAAGGCCTCCCCGGCCCGGATGCGCTCCTTGATGTCCTCGACGGCCTCCTGGAAGTCGGGGCCGCCCCACAGGGCCGTGTAGTCGGGCAGCTCGGAGGGCGGCAGGATCGCGGGCGGCTGGGCGACCGGGCGCGAGAGGTCGGCCTGCATGGCGTCGAGCCGGGCGACCGCGTCGGCGTGGGCCTCGTCGACACCGGTGTCGAGGTCGTTGTGGTTGATCGCGTTGGCGATCAGCAGGACCGAGCCCTCCCAGTGGTCCATGACGGCGAGGTCGCTGGTGAGCAGCATGGTCAGCTCGGGGAGCTTCAGGTCGTCCCGCTCGCCGGGGCCGATCTTCTCCAGACGGCGCACGATGTCGTAGCCGAGGTAGCCGACCATGCCGCCGGTGAAGGGCGGCAGGCCCTCCTGGTGCGGGGTGTGCAGGGTCTCGATGGTGGCGCGCAGCGCGACGAGCGGGTCGCCGTCGACCGGGACGCCGACGGGCGGGGTGCCGAGCCAGTGGGCCTGGCCGTCACGGGCCGTCAGGGTCGCGGACGAGCGGACGCCGACGAAGGAGTACCGGGACCATGAGCGGCCGTTCTCCGCGGACTCCAGCAGGAAGGTGCCGGGGCGCTCGGCGGCGAGCTTGCGGTAGAGCGCGACGGGGGTGTCGCCGTCGGCGAGGAGCTTGCGCGTGACCGGGATGACGCGCCGGTCGGTGGCGAGCTTGCGGAAGGTCTCGAGGTCCATGGCGGCTGACCTTACTGATCCTGGGTCCGTACGCCGGAATCGGCGTCCTTGAGCAGCACGTCGGCGTCGAAGCAGGTGCGCGCGCCGGTGTGGCAGGCGGCGCCGACCTGGTCGACCCGGACCAGCAGGGTGTCGGCGTCGCAGTCGAGGGCGACGGACTTGACCCACTGGAAGTGCCCGGAGGTGTCGCCCTTGACCCAGTACTCCCGGCGGCTGCGCGACCAGTAGGTGCAGCGGCCGGTGGTCAGCGTGCGGTGCAGCGCCTCGTCGTCCATCCAGCCGAGCATGAGCACCTCACCGGTGTCGTACTGCTGGGCGATGGCGGGGACGAGCCCGTCGGCGCTGCGCTTGAGGCGCGCGGCGATCTCCGGGTCGAGACTGCTGCGGGGCGGGGGCGTGCTGGTCATGGGTGCCATTGTGCCGCGCGCCACTGACAGTGACGGCGCGGTGTCCACTGGGCGGACCCCTGAGGCAGTCGTAGGCTGGCAGCATGTCGACATTCGCCAAGCGTGAACGACTCATCCTCGCCGATCTGTTGGAGGCGGAGGGCCCGGAGGCCCCGACCCTCTGCGAAGGCTGGCTCACCCGCGACCTCGCCGCGCACGTGGTGGTGCGCGAGCGCCGCCCCGACGCGGCCGGCGGCCTCCTGCTCAAGCAGCTCGCACCACGCCTGGAGCGGGTGATGGCCGAGTTCGCCGCGAAGCCGTACGACGAACTGCTCCAGCTGATCCGCACCGGCCCGCCGCGCTTCTCGCCGTTCCAGCTCAAGCAGGTCGAGGAGCTGTCGAACACGGTCGAGTTCTACGTCCACACCGAGGACGTCCGCCGCGCCCGCCCCGACTGGACGCCCCGCGAGCTGGACCCGGTCTTCCAGGACGCCCTGTGGACCCGTCTGGAGCGCACGGCCCGCATGATGGGCCGCGCCACCCCCACCGGCCTGGTCCTGCGCCGCCCCGACGGCCAGACGGCGGTCGCGCACCGGGGCACACCGGTCGTCACGGCGACCGGGGAGCCGTCGGAGCTGCTGCTCTTCCTCTACGGCCGCCAGAGCGCCGCCAAGGTCGAGCTGGACGGCGACAAGGACGCGATCGCCAAGCTGCACGAGGCGAAGGAGCTCGGGATCTGAGCCGGGGCCCGGGCCAGGCGCGGCGTCAGCGCACGGGGTGCCCGGCGCCCCGCAACGTCTCCTTGACCTCGCCGATCCGCAGGTCGCCGAAGTGGAACACCGAGGCGGCCAGTACCGCGTCCGCGCCCGCCCCGATGGCGGGCGGGAAGTGGTCCAGCCTGCCCGCACCGCCGGAGGCGATCAGCGGGACGGTCACGTGCTTGCGGACCTCCGAGATCATCTCCAGGTCGTAGCCGTCCTTGGTGCCGTCCGCGTCCATGGAGTTCAGCAGGATCTCACCGGCGCCCAGTTCGGCGGCCTGATGCGCCCACTCGACGGCGTCGATGCCGGTGCCCTTGCGGCCGCCGTGGGTGGTGACCTCGAAGGACCCCGACTCGGTGCGCCGCGCGTCCACCGACAGCACGAGCACCTGGCGGCCGAACCGCTCGGCGATCTCGCGGATCAGGTCGGGACGGGCGATGGCCGCGGTGTTCACGCCCACCTTGTCCGCCCCCGCCCGCAGCAGCTTGTCCACGTCCTCGGCGGTGCGGACACCGCCGCCGACCGTGAGCGGGATGAAGACCTGCTCAGCGGTGCGGCGCACCACGTCGTAGGTGGTCTCGCGGTTGCCCGAGGAGGCGGTGATGTCCAGGAACGTCAGTTCGTCGGCGCCCTCGGCGTCGTACACCTTGGCCATCTCGACGGGGTCGCCCGCGTCGCGCAGGTTCTGGAAGTTGACGCCCTTGACGACCCGGCCGTTGTCGACGTCCAGGCAGGGGATGACTCGTACGGCGAGGCTCATGCTGCGGTCTCTCCTCGGAACGCCTCCACCTCGACCTCGACGACCAGGCTGGGGTCCACGAAGCCGGAGACGATGATCAGGGATGCGGCGGGCCGGACGGCGTCGAACAGCTCCTTGTGGGCGCGTCCGACCTCGTCGACGTCGCGCGCGTGGGTGATGTACAGGCGCGTCCGCACCACGTCGTCACGGCCCAGTCCGAGCTGCTCCAGCGCCGCGAAGGCGACGTTGAAGGCGTTGACCGTCTGCTCGTACGGGTCGCCCGCGGCGATCTCGCCGTCCACCACCGACGTGCACCCGGAGACGAGGACCAGGCCATTGGGCAGCTCCACCGCGCGGGAGTACCCGAAGGTCTCCTCCCAGGGCGCACCGGTCGTGACGCGTCGCAGATCGCTCACTGAGCCACCGCCTCCAGGGCCTCTTCCAGGGTGAACGCCTTCGCGTACAGGGCCTTCCCGACGATGGAGCCCTCGACACCGAGCGGCACCAGCTCGGCAATCGCCCGCAGGTCGTCCAGCGAGGAGACCCCGCCGGAGGCCACCACCGGGCGGTCGGTCGCCGCGCACACATTGCGCAGCAGCTCAAGGTTCGGGCCCTGGAGCGTGCCGTCCTTGGCGATGTCGGTGACGACGTAGCGAGCGCAGCCCTCCTTGTCGAGCCGCTCCAGCGCCTCGTAGAGGTCGCCGCCCTCGCTGGTCCAGCCGCGGCCCTTGAGGGTCGTCCCGCGGACGTCCAGACCCACCGCGATCTTGTCGCCGTGCTCGGCGATGACCTTGGCGACCCACTCGGGGCTCTCCAGGGCGGCGGTGCCGAGGTTGACCCGGGTGCAGCCGGTGGCGAGGGCGGCGGCCAGGGAGGCGTCGTCGCGGATGCCGCCGGACAGCTCCACCTTGATGTCCATCGCCTCGGTGACCTGCCGGACCAGCTCCCGGTTGTCGCCGGTGCCGAAGGCCGCGTCCAGGTCGACCAGGTGCAGCCACTCCGCGCCCGCCCGCTGCCAGGACAGGGCGGCCTCCAGCGGGGAGCCGTACGAGGTCTCCGTGCCGGACTCGCCGTGCACGAGGCGGACGGCCTGACCGTCGCGGACGTCGACGGCGGGCAGGAGTTCGAGCCGTGAGGGGTTCGAGGGCATCAGAGGGTTCCGATCCAGTTGTTCAGCAGCTGCGCACCGGCGTCGCCGGACTTCTCGGGGTGGAACTGGGTGGCCCACAGGGCGCCGTTCTCCACGGCGGCCACGAAGGGCTTGCCGTGCGTCGACCAGGTGACGAGCGGCGCCTGCATCGACGGGTTATGCGTCTCCAGGGACCAGTCGTGGACGGCGTAGGAGTGCACGAAGTAGAAGCGGGCGTCGGCGTCGAGGCCTGCGAACAGCCGGGAGCTGGAGGGCGCGTCGACGGTGTTCCAGCCCATGTGGGGCACGATGTCGGCCTGCAGCGGCTCCACCGAGCCGGGCCACTCGTCGAGGCCCTCGCTCTCCACGCCGTGCTCGATACCGCGCGCGAAGAGGATCTGCATGCCGACGCAGATGCCCATGACCGGGCGCCCGCCGGAGAGCCGGCGGTCGATGATCCAGTCGCCGCGCGCCTCCTTGAGGCCCTGCATACAGGCGGCGAAGGCGCCGACACCCGGCACCAGCAGACCGTCGGCGTTCAGCGCCTTGTCGTAGTCACGCGTTATCTCGACGTCGGCACCCGCGCGCGCGAGGGCACGCTCGGCGGACCGCACGTTCCCGAAGCCGTAGTCGAAGACCACGACACGCTTGGAGCCGCTCAACTCCACACCTCCAGCCTCATGACACCGGCGACCAGACACATCCCGGCGGCGATGGAGAGCAGGACGATCAGGCTCTTGGGCATCTGCTGCTTGACGAAGGAGTAGATGCCGCCGGCCAGGAAGAGGCCGACGACGATCAGGAGGGTCGACAGGCCGGTCACAGCGCGCCCTTCGTGGAGGGGAGGATGCCCGCCGCGCGCGGGTCGCGCTCGGAGGCGTAGCGCAGGGCCCGGGCCAGCGCCTTGAACTGGCACTCCACGATGTGGTGGGCATTGCGACCGTACGGCACGTGCACGTGCAGCGCGATCTGTGCCTGGGCCACGAAGGACTCCAGGATGTGCCGGGTCATGGTGGTGTCGTACTCGCCGATCATCGGCGCCATCTTCTCGGGCTCGGTGTGCACGAGGTAGGGGCGGCCGCTGAGGTCCACCGTCACCTGGGCGAGGGACTCGTCCAGCGGGACCGTGCAGTTGCCGAAGCGGTAGATGCCCACCTTGTCGCCGAGCGCCTGCTTGAAGGCGGCACCCAGCGCGAGGGCGGTGTCCTCGATGGTGTGGTGGGAGTCGATGTGCAGGTCGCCCTCGGTCTTCACGGTCAGGTCGAACAGACCGTGCCGCCCGAGCTGGTCGAGCATGTGGTCATAGAAGCCGACGCCTGTCGACACATCGACCTTTCCGCTGCCGTCGAGATCGATCTCGACGAGCACCGAGGTCTCCTTGGTCACTCGTTCCACACGTCCCACGCGGCTCATGCGCTCTGCTCCTTCTTCAGTTCACGGACCGCGTCGAGGAACGCGTCGTTCTCTTCGGGGGTTCCGGCGGAGACCCGCAGCCACCCCGGAATGCCGTTGTCCCGGACCAGGACTCCCTGGTCGAGGATCTTCTGCCAGGCCGCGTGCGAGCCGCCGGCGCCTTCGAAGCGCCCGAACTGCACGAAGTTCGCGTCCGACTCCACGACCTCGAACCCGATCGCCCGCAGCTCGCTCACCAGCCGGTCCCGCTCGGCCTTCAGCTGCTCGACGTACTTGAGCAGCGTGTCGGTGTGCTCCAGCGCGGCCAGCGCGGTCGCCTGCGTGACGGCCGACAGGTGGTAGGGCAGCCGTACGAGCTGCACGGCGTCCACGACCGCCGGGTGCGCGGCGAGATAGCCGAGGCGGAGGCCCGCCGCCCCGAACGCCTTGGACATCGTCCGCGAGATGACGAGCTGGGGGCGCCCCTCGATGAGCGGCAGCAGCGAGTCGCCGTGGCTGAACTCGATGTACGCCTCGTCGACCACGACCATGGACGGCTTCGCCGCCTGCGCGGCCTCGTACAGCGCGAGGACCGTCTCGGGCGGGACCGCGTTCCCGGTGGGGTTGTTGGGGGTCGTGATGAACACGACGTCCGGCTTCCGCGCGGCGATCGCCGCCACGGCCGCCTCGACGTCGATCGTGAAGTCCTCGTTGCGGGGACCCGAGATCCAGCCGGTGCCGGTGCCGCGCGAGATGAGCGCGTGCATCGAGTACGACGGCTCGAAGCCGATCGCCGTACGGCCGGGTCCGCCGAAGGTCTGGAGCAGCTGCTGGAGGACCTCGTTGGAGCCGTTGGCGGCCCAGACGTTGGCCAGGCCCACCTCGTGACCGGACGTGTCCGTCAGGTACTTGGCGAGCTGGGTGCGCAGCTCCACGGCGTCCCGGTCCGGGTAGCGGTTGAGGTCGCGAGCGGCCTCGCGGACGCGCTCGGCGATGCGCTCGACCAGCGGCTCGGGCAGCGGGTAGGGGTTCTCGTTGGTGTTCAGCCGTACGGGGACGTCCAACTGGGGCGCGCCGTAGGGGGACTTGCCGCGCAGCTCGTCCCGTACGGGGAGATCGTCGATGCCGAAGCTCACTTACCAGGTACCTTCCATCCGAACCGCGCCTTGATCGCCGCGCCGTGCGCCGGCAGGTCCTCCGCCTCCGCCAGCGTCACCACGTGATGCGCGACCTCGGCCAGCGCGTCCTTCGTGTAGTCGACGATGTGGATGCCCCGGAGGAAGGACTGCACCGACAGCCCGGAGGAGTGGCAGGCACAACCGCCGGTCGGGAGTACGTGGTTGGACCCGGCCGCGTAGTCGCCCAGGGACACGGGAGCCCAGGGCCCGATGAAGATCGCGCCGGCGTTCGTCACGCGATCGGCCACCTCAAGAGCCTCGGCGGTCTGGATCTCCAGGTGCTCGGCGCCGTACGCGTTGACGACCCGCAGCCCCTCCTCGATCCCGTCGACGAGGACGATCGCGGACTGCCTGCCCTCCAGGGCCGGGCGGATCCGGTCCTGGATGTGCTTGCTCGCCGCGACCTGCGGCTCCAGCTCCTTCTCGACCGCGTCCGCCAGCTCGACGGAGTCGGTGACCAGGACGGCGGCGGCCAGCGGGTCGTGCTCGGCCTGGCTGATCAGGTCGGAGGCGACGTGCACCGGGTCGGCGGTGGAGTCGGCGAGGACCGCGATCTCGGTCGGGCCCGCCTCCGCGTCGATGCCGATCCTGCCGGTGAAGTAGCGCTTGGCGGCGGCGACCCAGATGTTGCCGGGGCCGGTGACCATGTTGGCGGGCGGGCAGGACTCGGTGCCGTGGGCGAACATCGCGACGGCGGTCGCGCCACCGGCGGCGTACACCTCGTCGACGCCGAGCAGCGCGCAGGCGGCGAGGATCGTCGGGTGCGGGAGACCGCCGAACTCGGCCTGCGCCGGGGAGGCGAGGGCGATCGACTCGACCCCGGCCTCCTGCGCGGGCACCACGTTCATGATCACGGAGGACGGGTAGACGGACCGCCCGCCGGGCGCGTACAGCCCGACCCGGTCGACCGGGACCCACTTCTCGGTGACGGAACCGCCCGGCACGACCTGGGTCGTGTGGGTCGTACGGCGCTGCGCGCGGTGGACGAGACGGGCGCGCCGGATGGACTCCTCCAAGGCCGCGCGCACGGCCGGGTCGAGCTGCTCCAGCGCTTCAGTCAGGGCCTCCGCCGGCACCCGCACCCGGTCGAGCCGCACCCCGTCGAACTTCTCGGCGAAGTCGATCAGCGCCGCGTCGCCTCGATGATGCACGGCCTCGCAGATCGGACGCACCTTCTCCAGGGCGGCCTGAACGTCGAAGTCGGCTCGGGGCAGCAGGTCGCGCAGGGCGGGGCCCTCGGGGAGGGCGTCGCCACGCAGATCGATTCGGGAGATCACGAGGTCAATTCTCTCAGACCCGCATCAGGGCCCGTCCGCGCATTCCAATGGCTGATACGCCCCCTTCCAGGAACCCGGAAGATCCCCTTCACGTCTAGCGTTCGGGGGGTTACTCAGCGGGCATGAACAGCTGTGCGAACCCGCGAGCAGCCGAGGGGGATGAAAGAGACGTGACCGAGGGGGCCGGCATCCGGGACATCCGCGACGGAGACCTGCCGGACGATCTGACCGCCGCCGAGGCCGGCATGTGGCAGGCCTTCCGCAACGGCACCGTGTACGACCTGAGCAGCGGCGACACCGTCGTCGACGATCCGCACGGCGGACATCCCTGGGGGCCCGAGCGCACGGTCCGCGCGCGGATCGTCTGCTGGCTGCTCCTGGACGGCCCGCCCGCGCTCGCCGGCCGGGTGTCCTCCCTGAAGCTCACCGGCGTGCAGATCAGCGGCACCCTGGACCTCGCGGGCGGCACGGTCGTGCCGTACGTCGAGATGAAGGGCTGCCGCTTCGAGCGGGAGATCCTGCTGCCGGAGGCCCGCTTCACCACCGCCCGTTTCGTGGACTGCTCGGTGCCGCGCCTGGAGGCCGCCCGGGTGCACACGGAGGGCGATCTGCACTTCCCCCGCTGCCGCTTCCACAACGGCGTCCGGCTGACCGACGCGCACATCGGCACCGACCTGCTGATGAACCAGGCGATCGTCTACCGCGACCGCAGCGGCCGCTCGATCGCCGCCGACGGCATGACCGTGGGCCAGGACCTCCAGGCCGAGCTTCTTGAATCACACGGCGAGCTGAGCCTGCGCAGCGCCACCATCGGCGTCTCGCTGAGCCTGCGCGGGGCCCGGCTCAACAACCCGTACACCCGGCTCGCGCTGAACGCACCGCAGCTGACCGTCGAGCGCACGCTGTACCTGACCCCGGCGGGCGTCGGCGCCTCCATGCTGAGCGGGGCGACCCCCGCGCGCGGGACACGCATCCAGCGCTTCGAGTGCCAGGGCGGGGTCCGCCTCGACGACGGGCGGTTCGGGGACGCCGTCGACCTGGAGCGGGCCCGGTTCACCTTCACCGACGACCAGGAGCTGTCGCTGCGCCGCATCCAGGCGCCCGAGCTGCGCTTCCTCGGGGAGCGGCCGCAGCGCGGCAAGGTGGTGCTCTCGGGCGCGCGGGTCGGCAACCTCGTGGACCGGGCGAGCGCCTGGCCCGGGCCCGGCAGTCTGCACATGGGCGGCTTCGTCTACGAGAACCTCGTACCGCACGGCCCCTTCCCGCTGGCCGAGCGCCTGGACTGGGTGGCGGCCGCGACCGCCGAGTACAACCCGGAGCCGTACGAGAGGCTGGCCGCCGTGCTGCGGTCCGGCGGTGAGGACGAGGACGCGCGCGAGGTGCTGCTCGCCAAGCAGCGCCGGCGCCGGGAGACCCTGCCGCCCGCCGCGAAGTTCTGGGGCTATGTGCAGGACTGGACGGTCGCCTACGGCTACCGGCCGGGCCGGGCGGCCGTCTGGATGGCGGTGCTGTGGGCGGCAAGCTCGCTGGCGTTCGCACACGCAAGCCATCCGCCGCTCAAGGGCGGTGACCATCCGGCATGGAATCCGGCCCTTTTCGCCCTCGATCTGCTGCTGCCGGTGATCGACCTGGGCCAGGTCGGCTTCTGGCAGCTGCGGGGCGGCTGGCAGTGGCTCGCGGCCGTGATGATCCTGCTGGGCTGGACTCTGGCGACCACGGTGGCGGCGGGTGCGACGAGGCTGCTGCGCCGCAATTAGGCCACAGTTGTTGAACGGTCACCTTTTTACTCGGTCTTGACTTCGCACCGTACAACTTTCCATGCTTTGCCATGAACCTCTGGCGCAATCTCAAGTCGCGCCTTTTCAATGGTCGACACCATGGCACTGCTCCCCCCGTTCGCCCGCTCCGCCCGGGCGCCCAGGACCGTAGCGCTCCCCGTCGTCCGGCTGACGGCCGACGACGAGGTGCTCCTCGACGTGCCCGACGACCGCCTCGGCCCCGCGCTCGTCGCGGCTGGCCAGGGCGAATACGCGCGTGCGGCCGAGTTGCTGGCCGCCACCCGCGCGAGCGCCGCCTGGGAACTGCGCGACCGTTACGTCCGCCGCCTCGCCGCCTTCGCCCGCTCCCGCCCCGAGTGGTTCGACTCCTGGCGTACGGCGACCCCGGACGACCCCGACCAGCTGCTGGTGGCCGCCCAGCTCGCCGTCACCCGCGTCTGGGACTCCCCCGCCCGGGTGGAGCTGCTGCGCGAGCTCAACCCGCTGATCACGGCCGCCGCCCGCGGTGACGGCCGCGACCCGGTGCCCTGGCGCCTCGCCCTGGACCACGCGCGCGGCTCGCTCGCCGGGCACACCTACTTCGGCGAGCTGTGGGAGGCCGCGGTGCGCCGCGCCCCGCTGCACTACGGCTGCCATGTGGCCGCCCTGCGCTATCTGGCCGCCTCCTGGCAGGGCTCGCACCGCGAGTGCTTCGACTTCGCCGGCCGGGCCGCCCAGGACGCCCCGGCGGGCTCCCTGATCCAGGCGCTGCCCGCGCGGGCCGCCCTCGGCTATCTGACCGACGGCGGCGGCGCCGAGGTGCCGCACGCCCGGCTGGACGCGGCGGCCGACCGGGCGATCACGCTCTCCGCCTCCTTCGCGGCGGCCGACCCCTGGCCCGCCGAGATCCGCAACAAGCTGGTGTACGTCCTGGTCCGCCTGGAGCGCTGGGCGGACGCCCTGGAGCAGGTGCGCCTGATCGGCCCGTACGCGACCTCCTTCCCGTGGAGCCGGGAGACCGACGACCCGCTCGGCCGCTTCCTGGAGATCCGCCAGGAGATCGTGCGCCGGGCGGCCTCGCCGCATCCACGGAGTGGGCACGCGGGGCGTGCGCGCTCCGGCGGCCATTAGGCTTTGGCGCCGTGACCATGCTGCGTCTGCCGCTCTTCCCCCTGAACTCCGTGCTGTTCCCGGGGCTCGTGCTTCCTCTCAACATCTTCGAGGAGCGCTACCGCGCCATGATGCGCGAACTGCTGAAGACTCCCGAGGAGGAGCCGCGCCGGTTCGCCGTCGTGGCGATCCGCGACGGCCACGAGGTGGCGCCGAGCGCCCCCGGCATGCCGGACCGGACGGCCCTGGCCGAGCGCGGCCCGGCGGCCGGCTTCGGCGAGGATCCGCTCGCGGCGTTCCACGCGGTCGGCTGTGTGGCCGACGCGGCGACCTTACGGGAGCGGGAGGACGGCACCTTCGAGGTCCTCGCGACCGGGACGAACCGGGTCCGGCTGGTGTCGGTCGACGCCTCGGGCCCGTTTCTGACGGCCGAACTGGAAGTGCTGCCGGAGGAGCCGGGCGACGAGTCCGGGGCGCTCTCCGAAGGGGTGCTGCGGGCCTTCAGGCAGTACCAGAAGCGGCTGGCCGGGGCGCGGGAGCGCTCGCTCTCCTCCGGCACCGACCTGCCGGACGACCCGTCGGTGGTCTCCTACCTCGTGGCGGCGGCGATGATGCTGGACACGCCCACGAAGCAGCGGCTGCTCCAGGCGCCGGACACCGCGTCCCGCCTGCGCGACGAGCTGAAGCTGCTGCGCGCGGAGACGGCGATCATCCGCAATCTTCCGTCGTTGCCCGCGTCCGAGCTGACGCGCAACCCGACCAGTCTGAACTGAGATGGCGAAGAAGTCGAAGAAACAGCAGCCGGGCGGCACCCCGGCGACGGTGGCCCTCACCGCCGCGGGCGTCGCCTACACGGTCCACGCCTACGAGCACGACCCCTCCCACCCGTCCTACGGCGAGGAGGCGGCGGAGGCGATGGGCGTCTCCCCCGACCGCGTCTTCAAGACCCTGGTGGCGGACGTGGACGGCACCCTGACGGTCGCGGTGGTCCCGGTGGCGGGCTCCCTGGACCTCAAGGCCCTGGCGACGGCGGTGGGCGGCAAACGCGCGGCGATGGCCGACCCGACTCTCGCCGAACGCACCACGGGCTACGTACGGGGCGGCATCTCCCCCCTGGGCCAACGCAAGAAGCTCCCCACGGTCCTGGACGAGTCGGCCACCACCCACACGACGATCTGCGTCTCGGCGGGCAGAAGGGGCTTGGAGGTAGAACTCAGGCCCACGGACCTGACCACCCTGACGGCCGCGGTACTGGCCCCCATCGGCCGTACCTGACCCCTCGACGACATGCCCTTGCTCCGCTAAAGAGAAAGGGCATGTCGAAGAAAACGCGCAAGCGCAAGTGGCGTACGAAGAAGGGCCGTTCCAACCACGGCAGGCGCCCGGCCTGACGCTCACGCCACCGGCGGCTGATGCACCGGCTCGGGATCCCGCGGCCCGAACAGCGCCGTAAGCGCCAGATGGACGACGAGCGCGGCGAGCGGCCACGCCAGCAGTGCCCCCTTCGCCCCCAGCTTCAACGGCGCCGAGAAGGTGACCCCCTTGCCCACCTCCTTGGCATGGGCGAGCACGTCGTCCGTGGGCCCGAGCCACACGCCCAGCCGCCAGGCGAGCAGCGACCCCAGCAGCCCGCCGAGCGCCACGGCCACCACCAGCGGCACCCCGCCTCGTTTCCGCCACAGGAACACGGCGACCGCGCTCACCAGTCCGAAGGGCAGCGCGAGCAGCGTGAACGTTCCGTCCACGCCGACCGCCTGCTCCCCCTCGGTGTCCTTGAGGTAGACCGCCCAGGCGCCCTGCTCGTCCACGTTGCCGACCAGCGGCACATGCGGGGCCAGCCACCACCACAGCACCCCGAGGAGCGCTCCGAGGACCGCCACGGCCACCGTGACGACCGCGGCCTCCAGCAGTTCGGTCCGCATCCCGGGCCCGTCCTGCCGGTACTGCGCGTACGGCGACGGCGCGGGCGCCCCGTACCCGGGGGCCGGAGCCTGCCACGGGTCCTGCGCGGACGGCGCCGGAGCGCCCTGCTGCGACGACGGTTCGTGGGGAGGCGGCGGAGGAGTCAACGGTGCGGTCACCCTGACATCGTGCCAGGCCGGTCTGTGCGGCGCGTCACCGGACGGCCGCCCGACGATAGGCCCAGGTGGCGACGGCCAGCGAGACCACGCCCACGCATCCGCACACGGCGAGGTCCCCGAGGACGAAGGCCCAGTCGGGGCGCTCCTCGAAGGTCCGCGCGAAGGCCTCGACGCCGTACGTCGACGGCAGCAGGTCCCGCAGGAACCGCACCGGCTCCGGCATCCGGTCGGCGGGCAGCACCCCGAGCAGCAGCGCGGCGGACATGCCCAGCTGCCCCAGCACGGTGGCGAGTTCCGGCCGCGGCGCGAGCAGCCCGAAGGCCGCCCCGAGGCCGGCGAGCGCGGCCCCGGCGAGCGGGATGACCGCGACGAGCACCCACAGGTGCGTCAGCGGCAGCCCGAAGAGCACACATCCGAAGACGGCGGTGACCACGGTCCCGGGCACCGTGAAGGAGGCGTACGCCCCCGCGGCGCCGAGCACCACGGCCGCGGGCGGCACCGGCAGCGTCGCGTAGTGGTCGAGCCCGCCGCTGGCCCGCAGCTGACCGAAGTACTGCGCGAGCAGGTTGAGCGCGACGAAGGCGACCACGAGCACGGACGAGCCGGCGACCACGGACTGCGCCTCGCCGCCGCCGTCCACGACCCCGCGCATCAGGATCATGATCCCGACCGACTGGAAGGTCGCCACGAACAGCAGCGGTATCCGCGCGACCCGGGCCCGCGACAGCTGCGCCCGGTACACGGCCGCGAGCGCGGGCCACAGCCGCGCGCGCGGCCCGAGCTCGGCCGCGCCGGACGCCGTCTCCAGG
>NZ_JBEYVC010000146.1:0-26815 GCF_040643855.1 Streptomyces sp. NPDC047072
GCGGGCGCCGATGGTGGTCAGCAGGATCAGACGGCCGCCCTCGAAGGGCCCGCCGACCCGGCCGGCGTTCGCCCGGAACTCGTCGATGATCTGCTCGGCCAGTTCAAGGCGGGCGCGCACCCGCTGGCGCGCGGAGGCCGAGCGGACGAGCACGGCCCCGGCGGCCTCGCCCGCCTCCTCCGACCGTCCTGCGTCGCACGCGAACTCGGCCGCGGCCAGCAGCCGTTCGGCGTGCTCCGACGGGTGGTCGGCCGGGGTACGGCGGGCCGCGAGTCCGGCCAGTTCGACGGCCGCGTCGAGGGAGCCGTCACGCCGGGCGGACTCGGCGGCGGCGGTCAGGACGCGGGCCGTCTCCTCGTCCTCGTAGGGGTGGGCGAGCGCGAGATGCCGGGCCCGCTCCACGGGTCCGGTCACCGCGCGGGCGAGCAGTGCGTGCGCCTGACGCCGGTCGTGCTCCGAGGCGTCGGCGTGAACAGCCGCCCGCAGCACGGGGTGTGGGAACCGTACGGTCCCGTCGGCATCGGCGGTGGCGACGCCGAGCCGTTCGGCCTCCGCGAGGTCGGCGGCGGGGTCGGTCAGGCCCGCGGCGCGCAGCAGGGTGAGGGTCGGGCGGGTTGCCGCGCTCGCCGCGAGGAGAGCGAGCCGGGTGGCCTCCGGCAGCGAACGGGCCCGCGCCAGAAGGAGGTTGCGCAGGCCGGGCGGCACCGCGACGAAGTCGGCGGACGCCGGGGCGTGCAGGGCGGCACGTCCCAACTCCCGTGCGTACAGGGGGTTCCCGGCGGCGGTGTCCTGGATCGCACGGAGCAGCGCCGGGGGCAGTTCGGCGCCGAGTTCGGCGCGCAGGAGGGCGGCCGTCTCGGGATTCGTCAGGGGCGGTACGGCGAGTTCGGCGGTGCCCGGCGGGCAGTAGCGCAGCCGTTCGGGCAGGCCGCCCTCGGCCACGCGTTCGGCGGCGAGCACTCGTGTGCCGGTGCCTTCGAGTCGTCGTACGACGAAGGCGAGGACCTCGGCGGTCGGCCCGTCCAGCCACTGGAGGCCGTCGACGACCAGCAGGACGGGGCCGTCGGCGGCCATGGCCCGCACGATGTCCAGGGTCGCGAAGCGCACCGCCAGGCGACCGCGGCCGTCCGGCGGCTCATGGCCGCGCAGCAGGGCCGCCCGCAGTGCCGCCCGCGGCTCGGGCGGCAGGGCCTCCAACCGGCTCTCCGGGACCGTGGTGAACAGGTCGACGAGCCCCGCGTAGGGCAACCGGGCGTCCTCCTCGGCGGGCGCGCAGCGCAGGACGGTGTCGGCGGTCTGTGTGAGAGCGGCCACAAGGGCGGACTTGCCGATTCCTGCGGGGCCGTGCAGGAGCACACCCGGGTGGGCCGTGAACTGCGCCCGGGCGGCGTCGAGCAGCGCCCGGCGCCCGGTCAGAAACATGTGCTCATGACAACGTTCGTCGAATGAGCTTGTCAAATGACCTTTTGCCTGAACTGCTGGTTACGGAACGCGAAACGCCATTCCTCCCTCCTCCTGTGCGTAAGAACTGTGCGCGGGGAAAGTCAGGGACTGAGCGACATGGGTTTGACCAGCCGAACGACCGTGTGGGCGATGGTGGCGTTGGCCGCCCTGTGTGTGGCACTGCTGGTCTGGCTGTGGCCACGCTTCGCCAAGCCGGGGCTCTGGCAGGTACTGGGGCGGCTGGCGGCGATCGGTGTGACGCAGGTGACGATCGTGGCGGCGTTCGCGTGCGGGGTGAACTCGTCGTACCAGTTCTTCGGCTCCTGGGGTGAGCTGTTCGGGGACGTCGACACCGCTCCCGTCGGTGTGACGCAGGCTTCCGACGGCACAGCCACGGTGAACGGCATCAGCAGCGTCCACGGCAGGCTCGTGCAGCCGGCCGGTGACCAGCAGCTGAGCCGGGTCCACGGACTGCCCGACGGGCCGCCCGCGGTCACCGGGCGGGTGGAGTCGGTCAAGATCATCGGTCGGCGCACCGGAGTGGTCGATCCGGCGTTCGTCTATCTGCCGCCGCAGTACTTCCAGAAGGCGTACGCTCGCCAGCGCTTCCCCGTGATCGTCGCGCTGAGCGGGTATCCGGGCAGCATCTTCAACCTCGCGCAGCATTTGCGGGTGCCGCAGACCGTCGCGGAGCTGCAGGCCAGGGGGCAGATGCAGCCGACGATCGTGGTGATGATCCGGCCCACGATCGCCCCGCCGCGCGACACCGAGTGCGTGAACGTACCCGGGGGGCCGCAGACCGAGACGTTCCTCGCCAAGGATCTGCCGCAGGCGATCAGGTCCGTCTACCGGGCGGGCCACTACGCGAGCTCCTGGGGCGTCATGGGGTACTCCTCGGGCGGCAGCTGCGCCCTCCAGCTCACGATGCGCGACCCCGGTGTCTACACCACGGCCGTGGCGCTCTCCCCCGACTACAAGGTCAAGGACGACCCCACCACCGGGAACCTCTTCGGTTCGGGACCCGGCCGCCAGGCCCGGATCGACGGGCACGACCTGATGTGGCGGCTGAAGCACCTGCCCGTGCCGCAGGTCTCGGTCCTGGTCGCCCACAGCAAGCATGGCGAGAAGGGCTACGGCGAGACTCAGGCCTTCATCAAGGCCGTCAAGGCGCCGATGCGGGTCGCCTCGATCCTCCCGGAGAGCGGCAGCCACAACTTCCCGACCTGGCTGCGGGAGATGCCGGCGGCCCTGACCTGGATGAACACCCAGCTGACCTTCCCCCAGGACGTCACACCCCAGCCCCGCCCCAAGCGCACCACCCTGGCGGACCCCACTCCCTCGCACCGCCCGAGCCACACTCCCCTCAGGACGGAGGCCACGGAACCCAGGCCGTCGAAGGAGGCCGGCCAGTAGCCGTCATGGGCCCCTATGACGCACAGCTCGATGGACTTGGATGGCTTCGGCAGCCGGACGACGTGAAAACGCGACGCACGAGAGGGCACAGTGGACTTGTTGAAGGACGCGCTGGCGGGGAACTCCTATCCGGGTCGTGGGGTGCTGTGGTGCACGGTCGGGGACGGGACCAGGGTCGGGGGCTACTTCCTCACCGGGCGCAGTGCCGCCTCTCAGGCGCGCACGCTGCGGCTCACGCCCGAGGGCGAGTTGGTCGTCGCCCCGTCCGATGTGCGTGAGCACGACAGCCTTCGGCATTACGTCGCCGCCCGGCTGGGCGGCGAGCGGCTGGTCTTCGGCAACGGGGAGCAGGTCTCGACCGTCGCCGACCGGCTGGACGACGGTCTCGCCCCGCTCCTGGCGCTGGACGGACTGGACTACGAACCGGATCCGCCGATCTTCACTCCCCGCCTCACAGTGATCGCGGACGGCGGGGAGCGCGGTCAGGCGTGGCTGGGGGCCGCGCGGCGCAGCGCCGGGGCCCGGACCACCACCGACCGACTCACCCTCGGCGTCAGTGACTTGGCCCCTGGCGAGGGCGTGCTGATGACGACCTACAGTTCGCGGGGGTCTCAGATCGCCACCGGCGTCCCGTTCACGGAGGTCCGCACCACCGCCCGGACCCGCCACGACCTCCTCGACGAAATCTGGTCCGCGCTGCCCCCACAACTCCGCGTCGCCGCGGCCGTCTTCACCCCGGGAGACCTGCCGAACGCCGAGATCCGCCAGGCGTGACCCGTCCGCCGTCGCGCGGACGCGCACGCGCGGGACGGCCGAGGGTGACTCCGGCCAGGACCAGGACCAGCCCGCACAGTTGCTGCGGGGTGAGCCCCTCCCCCGCGACCGCGACACCGAGCAGCACACCTGTCACGGGGTTGAGGAGGCCGATCAGCCCCACGGTCCCCGCCGGCAGGTGTCGTAGTCCGGTGAACCACGCGGCGAAGGCCAGCGCCGTGGCCACCAGGGTGACGTAACCGAAGGCGAGAGCGCTCGACGGGGAGAGCGCGGGCGGTGCGCCCTCCACGACCCCGGCGACCGGGAGCAGCAACAGTCCGCCGAAGGTCAACTGCCAGGCGGTGGAGTCCAGGACGTCGGCGCCGTCGCTCCACCGCTTGGTCAGCAGGTGACCGAAGGACGACGTCAGCAGGGCGGCCACCGACGCGAGCACTCCCGGCACGCTCACTCCCCCGGCCCCGGTGAGCAGCATGAGACAGACTCCGGCAAGCCCGATCGCCGCACCGCCCAGGTGGGCGACCCGGGGCCGTTCGGACACCATCGGCCAGGCCATGAGCATCATCGTCAGCGGCGACAGCGCCATCACCGTCGAGGCGATGCTCGTCGGAAGCAGTTGCGAGGCGACGTAGACGAGGACGAAGAACACGCTCACGTTGAGCAGCCCCAGCACCGCGGACCGCCACCACCACACGCCGTGCGGCCGCCGCCTGCGCAGACCCAGCAGGACGAGGCCCGCGGGCAGCGCCCGCAGGGCGGCGCCGTACAGCGGGCGGTCCGCGGGGAGGAACTCGTGGGTGACGTAGTAGTTCGTCCCCCAGGCCACCGGCGCGACGGCCGTCAGCGCCACCCACCGCAAGTTACCTTCCATGGAAGCCAATATAACTTCTCGGGAAGCTAATATGACCCCCATGGAAGAACCGCAGTCGTTGGACCACGTGGCCCGCATCCAGGCCGACTGGCGTCGCGAGCGTCCCGACCTGGACGTCGGCCCGCAGGGAGTGATCGGCCGGCTGCACCGGCTGGGCGACCGCCTCACCGCGAACCTCTGCCTCGTCTACGACCGCTACGGCCTCGGCGAGGGAGAGTTCGACGTCCTGTGCGCCCTGCGGCGCGCCGGGGAGCCCTACGAGCGGGCGCCCGGCGAGCTCGCCGCGCACACCATGGTCACCACCGGTGCGATGACCAAGCGGATCGACCGGCTGGAACGGGCCGGACTGGTCACCCGCCGCCGCGCCGACGACGACCAGCGGGGCCGGATCGTCGCCCTCACCACCCCCGGTCGCGACCTCATCGACCGGGCGTTCACCGAGCACATGCAGAACGAACGCCGACTGGTGGATCTGCTGACCCCCGCCGAGACCGCGGCACTCGAAACCCTCCTCACGGCCTGGCTGTCCCGCCTGGAGCAGCCGGTACCCGACAAGGGGTGAAGCCCCGGGTCAGTCCGCGGCGGACCTCAGCGCGAGGATCAACTCCAGCCGTGAGCCAGGGTCGTTGAGGGCGTCACCGAAGAGCTTCTCCAGCTGCCGCAGGCGATAGCGGACGGTCTGCGGATGCACCCGCAGCCGGGTCGCCACCTCCGGGACGTTGCCCCCGCCGAGCAGCCAGGCCAGCAGGGTCTCCCGCAGCCGGGCGCGCTGTGCCTCCGGCACCGCGTCGAGGGGGCGCAGGGCACGGGCCGCCAGGAGATCCAGCAGCGCTTCGTCGTCGTACAGGAGCAGGGTCGAGAGGTGGTCGGCGCACCTCAACAGCCCCTGCCCGGGCAGGACTCCGCGCTCGGCGAGGCGCAGGGCGCGGGTCGCCCAGCGCAGCGACCGCGCGGCCGCGGCAAGCGGAACCGTGGGGCCGAGCGCCGCCGGACGGCCGCGCGACGCGAGGCCGAGTGCCCGGTCCCCGAACCGGCCCGCACCCTCCGGGTCGGGCAGCAGCAACCGCGGCGGATGCGCGCGGAGATCGGCCAGGGCGCCCACGGGGACGGCGAACGGCTCCCCCGCGTCCCCGCCGTTCACGTACGGCTTTCTCTCATCCCCGCCCTCCGCGTACGGCTCTCCCGCGAACACCACCACGGCGACCCGCTCCGGTACGGTCCACCGCGCGCCGTGGGCGAGTTGCCGGACCGCCTCCATCGGCGCCGGTGGTTCGCCGAGCAGCGCGTCGAGCAGGGACCGCCGCCGGCGTTCCAGTTCCTCGGAGTCGGACAGGCGTGCCTCGCCGTAGCCGGCCGCGGCGGCCTCGGTCACCTCGTGGACGGTCCGGAAGGCCAGCTCGCCCAGTGTCGACACGAGGGCCGGGTCCAGGCCCAACTCGTCGGCGGTACGGCCCATTCGGCGCCAGGCGTGCAGACCGCCGACGCGCACCGCGGACTGGAGTGCGTCCAGGCTGCGGCCGGCCAGGGCCGCGTTCCACCCGATCTCGTAGTACGTCGCCGCGATCGCGTCGCTGCGGTCGTCCGGGTCACAGACGCGGTCGACGAAGAGGGTCAGCGCCTGGACGACTCCGGTGCGCAGCCTGCCGTCGACCGACTCGCCCGGTTGCGCGTAGTCGGGCACCTGTCTTCGGATCTCCTCCTCCACCTCCTCGGCCACAGAGGCGAGTTGGTCCCGCAGACAACGGGCCAACCGAGGAGGCACGGAGACGGCCGGACGGTCGTCCGGTGTGCCGTGCGGGGTGGGTAAGGCCATCGGCTGTGCCTTTCGCCCGAATGCGATGCGTGGGGGAAGCGTGGCACCCGCCGGGACGCGGGGTCCCCTGTGAGACGAACGGACCCCCTGCCGCGTTCCGCGGACCGCCCGGCGCTCCTGGGCTGCTCTGGGGCCGCCACATCCTGTCCACTCCCTCCGCTTAGGCTGCGACCCCACGAGCGGAGGGACATCATGGCGCGTATCACCGACAGGACGGTTCTGATCGTCGGCGCTTCGTCGGGTATCGGCGCCGACGTGGCGCGCCAACTCGCCCGGGGCGCCAACCGGTTCGTCATCACGGCACGGCGGGCGGGTGAACTCGCCGCGGTGGCCGAGGAGATACGGGCCGCGGGCAGCTCCTGTCTGGACATCCCGGCGGACGCACGGGACCCGCGGGCGGCCGCCGACGTGGTGGCGGCCGCCGTCGAGCGCTACGGCTCGATCGACATCGTCCTCCTCAACGCCGGTCAGGGACCGGACCTGCGGATGGACCGGGTGAGCGTGGCGGACGTCTCGCGGATCATGGCACTGAACTACGACGTCCTGGTCAACTACCTCGTCCCGCTGATCGAGCGGATGCGCGCGCAGCCCGACGGCGGCCTGATCGCCCACACCAACTCCCTCGCGGGGCTGATGGGGATCCCGCGGCAGGGGCCGTACTCCGCGGCAAAGGCCGCCGCCCGTACGCTCGTCGACACCGCGCGCGCCGAACTCGCCCCCCAGGGAATCCGGTTCACCTCCCTGCACCCGGGCTTCGTCGCCACCGACCGCATCAGCGGGGACGGTCTGCCCAAGCCGTTCCAGATCAGCCAGGAGCGGGCGGCCCGGTACGTCGTACGCGCCCTGGAGAGGGAACCGGCGCAGGCGTACTTCCCCTGGCCCACGGCGACGCTGGTCCGCACCCTGCGCACGCTCCCGACGCCGGTCTCGGCGTGGGTGCTGCGGAAGCTGGCCGCCGGGTAGTCCGAAAATGAGCGTCAACTACAGATTGACGATACTCAATCGTCAATCTACGGTTGACGCATGACCCCACTCAACATCAGCCTGGCCGACCTGATCGCCCGCCTCGACGAGGAACTCCCCGCCGCCGACGCTCTCGCCCGTATCAGCGAGGCGCACCTGCGCGCCCAGACCCTGTCCGACCTCGGTGACCAGCTCATCGACCACTACGTCGTCCAGGCCAAGCAGGGCGGCGCGTCGTGGACCGAGATCGGCGACGCCATCGGGGTGTCCAAGCAGGCCGCCCAGCAACGCCACACCCCCACCCCGTTCGAGCGGTTCACCCACCTCAACCGGCACGGCATCGTGCTGGCCCAGGAAGCCGCGCGCACGCACAAGCACGACACCATCGGCACCGAACACCTGCTGCTCGGCCTGCTCGGCGAACCGAAGGGCCTGGCGTACGAGATCCTCACGACGAAGGCCGGGTCCGAGCAGCGTGTCCGCGACGCGGTCGAGGAGGCCCTGCCGCCCGCCGGACAGAAGGCCCTGAGGGGCCACATCGCGTTCCGCGCGGACAGCAAGGAGGCGATCGGCCAGGCGTCCCGCGCGTCGGCCGACCTCGGTCACGACCGGGTCGGCACCGAACACATGCTCCTGGGCCTGATCCGCACCCAGGAGGGCCCGGCCGCGCGGATCCTGCGCGACCTCGGCTTCACCTCCGAGGAACTGCACGAAACGGTCAGGAACGAGATCACCAAACGGTCCGCTCCGCGCGACAAGCAGTAACGAAACGATCACCCGTCGCGGTCGTCGATCAGCCCCTCCCGGGGGCAATGCCACCAGGTCGGAAGATCTCGGTATCCTCGCGAGCAACAGGCAGCCGGCACCTGGGCAATCAGGCGCCGGTCGACTGACCCGGGGGCGGCTCGTGGCATGGGGCCGTCCCACCAGAAAGAGTCTGACGGCACTTCCGTACTTCTCCGGTAACCCATCCCGGCGCCGCGGGGGACGACGGCTGAGCTGTGCGACGGAAGGAATCGCGTGGGTACTCCAGGAAACATATCGGCAGCGCAGGACGAGCCGATCTGCGTCGGCGTGGTGTTCGGCGGTCCGTCCGCCGAGCACGAGGTGTCGGCCGCCTCGGCGCTGGCGGTCATCCGTGGACTGCGCGGCACCCGGTTCCGCACCGTCGCCATCGGCGTGGGCAAGGACGGGCTCTGGAGGCTTCCCGCCGCCGAGACGGTCGAGAAGGCCGCGACCACCAAGCACGAGGGGCCCGCGATCCAGGACCGGCTCACCGCCGAGGGCCCCCTGGTCGAGCTCCGGCACGGCGGCCGCCTGGTCTCCTCCGACTCCCCCGAGACGGTCGTCGAGCAGCTCGACGTCGTCTTCCCCGCCCTCCACGGGCCCTACGGTGAGGACGGCGTGATCCAGGGCTACCTGGAGGCCCTCGGCGTGCCGTACGTGGGCGCCGGCGTCGGCGCCTCGGCGGTCGGCATGGACAAGGTCGCCATGCGGCGGGCGTTCGCCGCCGACGGCATCCCGCTCGTCCCGGGTGTCTGGTGCACCCGGCGCCAGTGGCAGCACGACAAGGACCCGCTGGAGGCCGAGGGCGCCCTGCCCTGGCCCCGATACGTCAAGCCGGCCAGCATGGGCTCCTCCATCGGCGTCTCGCGGGTGGACGGACCGGCCGAGCTGACCGCGGCCGTCGACCAGGCGTTCCTGTACGACGACGTCGTCCTCGTCGAGGAGGGCATCAACGAGGCCAGGGAGCTGCTGGTCGGCGTCATCGGCGACGCCGACGAGGTCGAGGCCTCCGTGGCGACCGAGCGCCAGGTCCGCGGCGGGCTCTCCGACTACGACCAGAAGTACGTCTCCGGGGCCACGGTCTCCGCGCCCGCGGAGGTGCCGGACGAGGTCGCCGCCGAGGTGCGCGAGCTGTCGATCCGGGCGTTCCGCGCCATCGGCGGCGAGGGCCTGGCCCGGGTCGACTTCCTGTACGACGAGGCCGCAGGCAAGGTCTACATCGGCGAGATCAACACGATGCCCGGGTTCACCGGACTCTCGGCGTTCGCCAAGGGCTGGGCCGCGAGCGATCTGCCGTGGGACCGGCTGCTGGTGCGCCTCATCGACCTCGCCTTCGCCCGACAGGCGGTCGCGCGTGAGCGTGCCCGCCGTCTCGAACTCGCCGCCGAGGAGGCGCGATGATCCCTCTGACGCTGGCGGAGATCGCCCGGGTCGTGGACGGAACGGTGCCCGACGGCACCGATCCCGAACTCACCGTCACCGGCCCGGTGGTCACCGACTCCCGCGAGGTGGCGTCCGGCGCGCTGTTCGCCGCCATCGTGGGAGAACGCAGCGACGGCCACGACTTCGCGTCCGCGGTGTACGCCGCCGGCGCCGTCGCGGTGCTGGGCTCCCGTCCCGTGGACGGGCCGTGCGTGGTGGTGGCCGACGTGGTCGCCGCGCTGACCGAACTGGCCCGGTACGTCCGGGAGCAGCTGAGCCCCGTCGTGATCGCGCTCACCGGCTCGGTGGGCAAGACCACGACCAAGGACATGCTCGCCCAGATCTTCGAGCACGAGGCGCCCACGGTCGCCACCGCGGGTTCCTACAACAACGAGATCGGGCTCCCGCTGACGGTCCTGCGGGCCGGCCACGAGACGCGCTACCTCGTCCTGGAGATGGGCGCCGCGAAGCCGGGTGACATCACCCATCTTCTGCGGGTGGGACAGCCGCAGATCGGCATGGTGCTCAACGTCGGGACGTCACATCTGCTCACCATGGGCGGAGTCGAAGGCGTCGCGCGGACGAAGGGCGAGATGGTGCGGGGCCTGCCCGCGGCGGCGGAGGGCGGGATCGCGGTCCTCAACGCCGCCGACGAGCGCGTCGCCCCCATGGCACGGGAGACGCCCGCCGAGGTGCGGTTCTTCGGAGACGGCCAGGACTCCTCGGTGTGGGCGCGGGACGTGACGCTCGACACCGAGGGCCGTGCCTCGTTCACCCTGCACACCGCGACGGAGCAGGCCCCGGTGCGGCTGCACCATCTCGGTGAGCACCAGGTCGCGAACGCGGTGGCCGCCGCGTGCGCCGCGACCGCCGCCGGTCTTCCGCTCGACCGGATCGCCGCCGCTCTGAGCGGCGCGGTGCCTCGTTCGCAGGGGCGGTTCGAGATCAAGGAGCGTCCCGACGGCGTCACCGTCATCGACGACGCGTACAACGCCAACCTGGCCTCCATGCGGGCGTCGCTCCAGACGTTCGCCAGGATGGCGGGCGAGCGCCGCAAGGTCGCCGTGCTCGGCGAGATGATGCACATGGCCGAGGACACGGTCCGCCATCACACGTCCATCGGCACGCTGACGCACTCGCTCGGTGTCGACACGCTCGTGGTGGTGGGCAAGGGCGACGGACCGGACGCCATCGCGGCCGCCGCGCGTGAGGCCGGCGGGTCCGTGCACGCCGTACCGGACCTCGACGACGCGATCGCCCTGCTCCGGGAATCCCTGCGCCCGGGCGATGTCGTCCTGATCAAGGGCTCCAGCATCGTGGGTCTGTCGGCCGTGGCGAAGGCGCTGCACGAACCGGCCTGACGAGCGGGACGCCGGGCAACGGCGGCTGAGCCTAAAAGCGAACGTGCCCGGCCCGATGCGGTGTGCATCGGGCCGGGCGCGTCGGCGTCGGACGCCAACTCCCGTCCGGGCCAGGTCAGTCGACGACGACCTCCGCGGCCTCCCACCGCAGCAGATCGCCCGGCTGGCACTCCAGCACCTCGCACAGCGCGGCCAGCGTCGCGAACCGAACCGCCTTGGCGCGGCCGTTCTTGAGGACCGCCAGGTTGGCGGGCGTGATCCCCACGCGGTCCGCCAGCTCGCCCACGGACATCTTCCGCTTGGCGAGCATCACGTCGATGTCGACGGCGATCGGCATCAGATCACCTCGTCCAACTCGGCCTGCATGCGCGACGCTTCGACATCGCGTGCGACGGCCTGGACGAGCAGCATGCGCAGCACCAGCACGACGAGCGCGACCCCGAGGACGGCCAGGCCGATCCCGCCCATGATGACGGTGACCCCCGGATCGTCCCGCTGGCCGGGCGCGTTGACGGCGGTGACCGCGAACCAGACGAGGGCGGCCGCCACGATCGCGCCGATCACGCCGTCGACGTACCGGAAGGCCTCGTGGGAGAACACCGTCCCGCGGCGCACCATCGTCACCAGCCGCCACACGCAGCCCACCGCGACCTGGACCGCCACCAGACCCAGGATCGTGAACACGCGGAACGCGGTCAGCGGCAGCGAGCCGTCCTCCGGGTCGTTCCCGCTCACCAACACCCACACCATCAACACCTGCACGAGCACGGTGCCTGCGAGCACCACCGCGAGTACGGCACGCAGCGCACGCACTGTCAGCTTCCCCATGACCCATCCTTCTATCGACGCACGATGGGAATCTATCGAAACTCGATAGGCAAATCAAGACCGCAACTGGGCCGACTCCCCACGGCGTCCCACGCTGTGAGGCGGTACCGTAGCCCTCACATTGGCGCGAATTGGCCGATCGGGCCGAAGGGAAGGGTGGTGATAGTGGACTCTCCAGTTGCGGCTTCGTACGACGATTTGCAATCGTTGCCGGCGCTTTTCGAAGCGGTTGCGAACGGGTTCGTCCCTGAGCGCGGGAGTTCGTGGCAGGCGCTGCGCGCTCTGTTCCAGGCCACGGAAATCGGCCTGGTGAACCTGGGGGAGCTGGCGGCCGCAGCTGTGAACAGGCTCAGGGCCGAGGACGAGGCGGGCGCCGCCCGATGCCTCGAGTGGATGGCCGGCTTCGGCCGTGTGTGGAACGAACTGGCCTGGCTCGTACGGGACTTCTCCCCCCTCGACGAGGAGGACGGCGCGCACACCCTCGCCGTCGTCGATTCCCCGTCCTGGCGGCATCTGGTGAACGTGGAGCGGGAGCTCGCCCAGGAGTTGAAGCCGCTCGTGGACTCCGCGCAGGCGGTGCAGTGGAAACGCCATGTGCTGCGCTATGTGATGCTGCAACGGGCGTCACTGGAGTACTCCTGCGTGGGCGGGGCGCCAAGGGGGTATGACGACTTCGTGCAACCGGAAGCGGTGCGCGCGGCCGTGCGGGAGCGGCAACTGCCCGGGGACACGGTGTTCATGCAGTTCCGGGCTGCCCATCAGATGCCGGAGCTGCTGGTACAGGTGGTCAACGACCACCTGGAGCGTGCTGTCGACTCGATGGGGGACGAGGAGGAGCGCAGGGCCGTGCCATTGCTCAGGCGGGCGGACCGCCTCCTCGACGCCGTCGTACGCATGACGGATCTGCTGGTGGATCAGATGACGACCGAGGAGTACCACGAGATCCGCGTAGCCCTCGGACTGACCAGCGGAAGCCATTCCGCCGGACTGCATTTCGAACTCATGCGGGACCTGTATCCCGCACTGGCGCGGAAATCGCAGGGCGGGTCTCACGAAATCCAGCGGCTGACCCGGACGATCGGGCTGCACATCGACCGGTGGCGGCTCGGGCACATGAACCTGCCGCGCACGAACCTCGGCGGCGCGGACACCGGAACCAGAAGTCTCACCGGCGCCACCGACGCCCTGCAGACGGTGGCGCGGATGCGCGAGGCGGGCAGGTCACGCGATCCCTACTCGCAGGCGGACCGGCCGTTTCGGGCCACGGACTGGACATCGGACACTCCACCGCTGTCGGAGATCGAGGGGCGGCTGCTCGCGGACGTCGCCCAGCACACCCAGGAACGCTTCCGGGACGTCCAGGACCGCACCGGGCGCTACGCCGAGTCACCGGGCTTCTCCGCTCCGCCCAAGAGGTGCCCCAACCGGCCGAATTGAGGGGGAAACCAGGCCGTGCCCGAATCCGATCTCCGACGATTCCTCAGGCGTCACTTCACCGCCATCGACCTCCTGAAGATCATTCTGTCGCTTGCCTCCGGCTACGGAATCGCGCTGCTGGTGCAGGACACCCGGGTCGGCGTCGGCGTGCTCGCCCTGTGTCTGCTGGCCGCCTCGGGCGCCTTCGCGATCGACCGTCTCAGGCTCGCCACGGAGGACGAGGTCTCCAGCGCGCTGCGGGAGACCAAGGAGCAGGTCCACACCGACCTGAGCACGCTCAATCGTGAGGTCTCGACCCATCTGGCGCGTCTGCGCAACGAGTTGGACCGGCACATCGACCTGGTCCACGCGGGCGTGCGGTTCGTCCCCGACAGCCAGGGCGACGAGGAGGACGGCACGGGGTACGACGTCGCGACGGCCGCCGTCCTCAAGGCCCGTCGGCGCATCTACGTGGTCAGCGACTACAGCCCGCCCGAAGGGGAGGGTGCGACGCTCCTCGACCCGCCCGACAACAGGTCCGAGTATCTCGACGCCATAGAGGACTGCCTCACCGAGCGACTGACCGCCAACGGCAGGCCCGCCGTCCCCCTCTCGTACCACCGGCTGATCCAGCGGCCCCCCGAGATCTACGCCGAACTGGTCCAACGCTCCGTGAACGGCGTGGAGTTACGCCGTGAGGACATGGCGGGCGACCTCCAGGCGTTCGAGCATCTGGCCCGGGTCATGGACATCGCCAGGCGGGCCGGGGCCAACCGCCGGATCGACATCCAGATGCGGGTGATCCCGTTCCTGCCGAACTGCCCGTCGATCCTGCTGGTCGACGACGAGGAACTGCAGTTCACCATCCCGACCCGCATCGACCAGCCCGGCGACCGCTTCGCCCTGCTCGGGCTGCACGGTGTGATGGTGATGGAGGACCGTGCCTCCGGGACCCAGCTCTGCGACCACTTCGGCAGTCTGTTCGGCCGTCTGAAGACCAAGTCGCTGCCCATAGTGAAGGTCAGGGTGTGAGGCCGCCCCCTGTCCTGGTGACCGCCGCCAGATAGCCCAGCGCCTGTGCCCGGGCCACCTGGCCGACCACGTCGTCCGGAGGCATGAAGAAGGGGTTGTGCAGACCGGCCGGGACGAAGTCCGGGCCGCTGTCCAGACCGACGAAGATCATCACCGATGGCCAGCGGGTGCCGTAGCGGGCGAAGTCGTCCCCGCCGCAGGACCGCCACGGCTCGGCGAGCCGGACACCGGCCCGCTCCGCCAACCTCCTTACGGCCAGGGTCAGTCGGGGGTCGTTGACCAGCGCGGGCTCGTCCCGGGTCTGCCGTACGGAACCGGCGCAGCCGTGTGCCTCGGCGACCTGGGAGACGACCGTGTGTAGGAGCTTGCGCAACCTCTCGTGGTCGTCGGTGTTCATCGCGCGCAGGGTTCCCAACGCCCGTGCGCTGGACGGGATGACGTTCTCGCCGGAGCCGGCATCGAGGCAACAGATGCTCAGGACCGCCGGGTTGAGCGGGTCCACGCGGCGGCCGGTCATCGTGTGCAGCGCCACCACCACCTGGGCGAGGGCCAGCACCGGGTCCAGGGTCGTGTGCGGATAGGCGCCGTGTCCGCCCCTGCCCTCGACCAGGATCTCGAAGCCGTACGTGGCCGCGTTGACCGTCCCTGGATCCGCGCCCAGCGATCCCCAGGGGATCTCGGGGTGCACATGGACGCCCACGGCCGCCCGGACGGCCCCGACCGACTCGTCGTCCTTCAGGACCTCCTCGGCCCCGGACGGGGCGCGCTCCTCACTCGCCTGGAACACCCCGAGCAGCGGCGCCGGCAGCCTGTCCCGCAGCCGGTGCGCCGCGCGGACCAGTGCGACCAGCGCGGCACAGTGCACGTCGTGTCCGCAGGCGTGCATCCGTCCGTTCGTGGCGGCGTGGGCGACTCCGGTCTCCTCGCGCAGCTCGATGCCGTCGAGCTCGGCGCGGACCAGGATCTCGGGTCCCGGGCCGCCCACACGTGCCACCACGTTGGTCGTGCTGTTCACGAACCTCGCCGGGACGGGCAGCGACTCGGCGACGAGACGCGCGGTGGCGAACTCCTGCCCGCCCAACTCCGGTGTCGCGTGCAGCTCTTGGCGAAGGGACACGGCGAAGGGGAGCTCTTCGTCCACAGCCCTCACGAGGTCCGGCAGCACAGCGCCTCCGTCCACAGCACGATCCGAGCATGGCAACGGGGGCGGGCGCTGTACAGCCCGGCGTGGCGACGAGTGCCTCGCGTGGCGGCGCCCCGGTTGCGGTGCAAGCATTGATGGTGGTGCTGTGCACCGCTCCGCGCTCTCGCGAGGAGGTAGGGCCATGGCCAAGCGCCTGGTCGTGTGCTGCGACGGCACGTGGAACTTCGCCGACCAGCCGAGCAAGACCAACGTCGCCAAAGTCGCCCTGGCCCTGCGCCCGGGAACCGTCGGCGGCAAGGAGCAGCGCGTCTACTACCACAGCGGCGTCGGCACCCAGCGGCACGAGCGGCTGCGGGGCGGCGCGCTGGGCGTCGGGCTCTCCCAGAACGTCGTCGCCGCCTACCGGTTCCTCGTCGAGACGTACGAACCCGACGACGAGCTGTTCCTCTTCGGCTTCAGCCGGGGCGCGTTCACCGCCCGCAGCCTGGCCGGACTGCTGCGCAACTGCGGTGTGCTGCGACGGGACCACGCCGACCGGATCCCGGAGGCCTGGGAGTTGTACCGGAACCGGCTGGAGAAACCGAACGGCGCGGCGGCCACGCTCTTCCGCCGCTCGTACGCGCGGGAGACGGAGATCCGCTTCATCGGGGTGTGGGACACGGTCGGGGCCCTCGGCATCCCGGTGCCGGACGCGGCGCTGCTGCGGCCTGCGGTGGACCGGTTCAACCGCCGCTGGGCGTTCCACAACACCGAGTTGAGCAGCTGGGTCCGGTCCGCGTTCCACGCCCTGGCCGTCGACGAGCAGCGCTCGGCGTTCCGGCCGACCCTGTGGCACCGGCAGCCCGGCGCCGACCAGCAGGGCCAGGAGCTCAAGCAGGTCTGGTTCGCCGGAGTGCACTGCGATGTCGGCGGCGGCTACAAGGACGCGGGCCTCTCCGACGTCACCCTGCTCTGGATGGTCGACCAGGCCCGCAGATACGGTCTCTCTTTCGACGCCGACGCCCTCGGCGGGACCGGGCCGAAGGTGATGAAGCCCCAGGAGAGCATCGACTTCCGGGTACGGCCCGACGGTTCGGGCCTGCTGCACTCCTCACGTACGGGCCTGTACCGACTGTCCAAACCACTGCACCGCCCGCTGGGCGCGGCGACGGACGACAAGGGCGAGCCCGACGGGAACGAGTTCCTCGCGGTCCCCACGAAGGCACGCTACGACCAGGACCCGGCTTATCGACCACCTGAGCTGCAGCGCTACCTCGCCGATCAGGACCGGGTACGCCTGGAGCCGGTCCTCCTCCCGGACCTGGCCGCGGGCCTTCCCCCGATGCCGTCGGGGGCACCGACGGATCCATCCAAGGGACTGCATCGGGCTCCGTGAGCCCGACACGGGGAGGGCGGTGCGTCACTCGGAGCTTCACGCCCGTCGGCGTGCACCGGGACCGGGTCGGGCGATGACCTCCCTGGGGGTGAGCGCGACGCGATCCGTCGGGCACTCGACGACGGCTCGGACCAGCGTGCCGCACTCCGCGTGCCGCATGTCCATGACCGGGCCTTCGGGATCCGCGGCGTATGTGTCACCCCACTGTCGCAGTGCGACGAGCACGGGCCACAGGTCCCAGCCCTTGCGGGTCAGCCGGTACTCGTTGCGGGACCGGCTGCCCGGTTCACGGTAGGCGACGGTCGTCAGGACACCGGCCGCGGTCAGCTTCCGCAGCCGGTCGCTCAGAACCGCCTCCGACAGGCCGATGTGCCGCCGGAAGTCGTCGAACCGGCATACCCCGCAGGCGACGTCCCGCACGATCAGCAGCGTCCATTTCTCGCCGACCAGATCGAGCGTGCGCTGGACGGGGCAGTTCTCCGTGCTGACCTCAAGCCACTCCATCGCTCCATGCTAGAGGCTGGCTTCACCTTTGACAGTCAGAGAAGCCGCAGGCTAGCTTCAATCGACGAAGTCAGCTGAGAGGATGCCAAGTCATGGGACGGTCACGCACCTACGAGTGGGGCGACCCCTCGATCACCGCCGCTGCCGTGGGGCGCGTCTCGGGCCTGGAGTTCCTGCGCGAGGTGCAGTCGGGGAAGCTGCCCGGGGCGCCCATCGCGGCGACGCTCGACTTCACCGTCGACGAGGTGGACGAAGGCCGGGTGGTCTTCTCGATCATGCCGGGCGAGGAGCACTACAACCCGATCGGCAGCGTGCACGGCGGCGTCTACGCCACCCTGCTCGACTCGGCGACCGGCTGCGCCGTGCAGTCCACGCTCCCGCCGGGAATGGGCTACACCTCACTCGACCTCACCGTGAAGTTCCTCAAGCGGATCACCGCGGACACGGGTCGGGTCCGGGCCATCGGCACGATCATCAGCCGAGGCCGCCAGACCGCCCTCGCCGAGGCCAGGCTGATAGACGGGAAGGACCGCCTGCTGGCCCACGCCACCAGCAGCTGCATGCTGTTCCCGGTGCCGGCGTCCACGGTCTGAGGGGGAGCGCTTCCACTCGGCGGAGGCCGGTCCGTCAACCAGCGCCCCATGCCGGGACATAGGGGCCCCACGCACAACAACGCCCCGAAGTATGGTGCCCCACCACATGTGCCCTTGACCTGCCCCTTCCTACGGTGTGCGAACACGTACCGTCCCCACCGCACACGAGGAAGTGGCGTACATGGCCTCCGGAACCACCGCTCCCCCACCACCCGCCAACCTCCGTCGCATCGTCGCCGCCAGCCTCATCGGCACGACGATCGAGTGGTACGACTTCTTCCTGTACGGCTCCGCAGCCGCCCTCGTCTTCAATGAGCTGTTCTTCCCGGGCTCCGATCCGCTCGTCGGCACGCTGCTGTCCTTCCTGACCTACGCCGTCGGATTCGCCGCCCGACCGCTCGGCGCACTGGTGTTCGGGCACTACGGCGACCGGCTCGGACGCAAGAAGCTGCTGGTGCTGAGTCTGCTGCTGATGGGCGGGGCGACCTTCGCGATCGGCCTGCTGCCCACGCACGCGACCATAGGCACCGCCGCTCCGGTACTGCTGACCGTCCTGCGCCTGGTGCAGGGCTTCGCGCTCGGCGGCGAGTGGGGCGGCGCCGTCCTGCTGGTGTCCGAGCACGGTGACGCCCGCCGTCGCGGCTTCTGGGCCTCCTGGCCACAGACCGGCGCACCGGCGGGGCAACTCCTCGCCACGGGCGTCCTGTCGCTGCTGACGGCCGTCCTGTCGGACTCCGCGTTCGGCAGCTGGGGGTGGCGGATCCCGTTCCTGCTCTCCGGGGTCCTGGTGGTCGTCGGTTTGTGGATTCGTCTCTCTGTCGATGAATCCCCGGTTTTCCAGCAGGCGTTGGCGCAGGCCGAGTCCCGCAAGGCGGCCCGGGAGGAGGAAGCCGAGAAGCTGCCGGTCGTCTCCGTGCTGCGGCACCACTGGCGCGACGTCCTGGTCGCGATGGGCGCACGCATGGCGGAGAACATCAGCTACTACGTCATCACGGCGTTCATCCTCGTCTACGCCACCACCTCGGCCGGCGTCTCCAAGCAGACCGCGCTGAACGCGGTGCTGATCGCCTCCGCCGTGCACTTCGCGGTGATCCCCGCCTGGGGCGCGCTGTCGGACCGCGTCGGCCGCCGCCCGGTGTACCTGCTCGGCGCGGCCGGTGTGGGGCTGTGGATGTTCCCGTTCTTCCGGCTGATCGACACCGGCGGCTTCGGCAACCTGATCCTCGCCGTGACCGTGGGACTCGTGCTGCACGGCGCGATGTACGCGCCGCAGGCCGCCTTCTTCTCCGAGATGTTCGCGACCCGGATGCGCTACTCCGGTGCCTCCATCGGCACCCAGTTCGCCTCGGTCGCCGCGGGCGCCCCGGCCCCGCTGATCGCCACCGCGCTGCTGGCCGACTACGACAGCTCCACCCCGATCGCCCTGTACGTCATCGGGGCGGCCGTCCTCACGCTGATCGCCGTCGGTGTCGCGAAGGAGACCCGGCACCGGGATCTCGCGGACGTCGAGCCGACGACCGACGACCGGGTGCCCTCGGGAGCGGACGCCACGGCACGGGCCGTGGACACCCACACCGCCTGACCGTCCGGCAGCCCCCCGTACGCCCACGCGTGCGGGGGTTCACTGTCTCGCGGGTCCCGACAACCGGTGCAGCCGCAGGGCGAGTTGGATCTCCAGAACCCGCTCCGGACTCTGCCAGTCCTCCCCCAGCAGCCGGCCCACCCGCTCCAGGCGCTGGGCGACCGTGTTGACGTGGACGTGCAGGACGTCCTTGGTGCGGGCCGGGCTCATGCCGCCGGCGAAGTAGGCGTCCAGGGTGCGCACTAGATCGGTGCCCCGGCGCTCGTCGTAGGCGACGACCCGGCCGATGGTGCGCTCGACGAATCCCTCGATGTCCCGGTCCCCGGCCAGCAGCAGACCGAGGAACCCGAAGTCCTCGGCGGCCGCGCCGTCTCCCGTACGGCCCAGCAGGCGCAGGGCGTCGAGGCAGCGGCGCCCCTCCTCGTAGGCGGCGGCCACGGCGTCGGGGCGGGCGGCGAGGTCCCGGACCGGGGCGGATGCGCCGACGGTCACCGCTTCGTGGACCGCGGTGGTGAGGTGCCCTGCGGTGCGGCGGGCCAGTGCGGTGGCGGTGTCGCCGTCGGTGAGCGGCAGCAGCAGGACGGTGCCGCCGTCGCGGGCCGCGGCGAGGCCCTGCCGGGTGGCGGCGAGGTGTGAGGCGGCGGACCACAGGCGTCGCCGGGCGGCCGCCTCCTGGTCCGCGTCGGCCGTGTCACCGTCCAGGCGCGCGGCCAGCACCACATGGGTGGCGTCGAGGTCGGCCTTCAGCCGCGCGGCCCGCTCGCGCAGCAGGCGCGGGTCGCGGTCCCGGGCGTCGAGCAGGTCGTCCAACAGCTCGCCGCGCACCCGCTGTTCGGCCTCGGCGGCGGAGCGCCGGGCGAGCAGCAGCAGCGAGGTGACCATGGCGGCCCGCTCCAGGGTGCGCTGGTCGACGGGATCGAGCCCGGGATGGCCGCGCAGCACGAGCGCCCCGAGGAGTTCGCCACCGGCGGCGACGGCGGCGATCCAGTCGTCCTTGTGCCGCACCGCGTGCCCTTCGGCGCGGGAGGTCTCCAGCGGTCCCGTCGGCGCCGTGTCGGTGAACTCGACCGTGCCGTCGAGGATCTCGGACACGGCGGCCGCCACATCGTGCACCCCGCCTCCGCGCAGCACGAGTTCGGCGAGCCGGTCGTGGACGTCGGAGGCGCGCTCGATGACTCCGCTGCGGTCCCGGATGATCTCGTTGGCCCGCTCCAGTTCGTTGAGGGCCGAGCGGGTCTCGGCGAGGAGGTTCGCGGCGTCGATGGCGGCCGCGGCCAGCGCGGCGAAGGAGCCGAGCAGGGCGGTCTGTTCGCGCTCGAAGACCCGGGCGCGCCGGTCGGCGGCGAACAGCACCCCGATGACGTGGTGCCCCAGCGTCAGCGGCACGCCCAGGATGGCGACCAGGCCCTCGTCCCGAACGCCCGCGTCGATGGTGAGGGTGTGCCGGAAGCGGTCGTCCTTGAAGTAGTCGTCGGTGACGTACGGGCGGGCGGTCTGGGCGACCAGGCCGCCGAGCCCCTCGCCCATGCCGAGCCGCAGCTGCTGGAAGCGGGCCGCGACCGAGCCCTCGGTGACCCGCATGTAGGTGTCGCCGCGCTTGGGGTCGTTCAGGCTGAGGTAGGCCACGTCGGTGCCGAGCAGCGAGCGGGCGCGCTGCACGATCGCCTGGAGCACGGCGTCCAGGTCGCGCAGTCCGGCCAGGTCGTGGGCGGTCTCGAACAGGGCCGACAGCTCGGCCTCGCGTCTGCGCCGCCCTTCCAGTTCGGAGCGCACGCGCAGCGCGAGCCGTTTGGCCGCTTCGAGCGCGGCGACGCGTTCGGCCGACCTGCCCTCGGCCCGGGCGAGGAGCGTCGGCTGCTCGTAGACGTCGGCAGAGGCGCCCCTGGCCAGCAGTTCGAGGAAGGGGACCTCGGCGCTGTCCAGGGAGGGAGCTGCGGGCTGCACGTGATCGCGGGACATGTCCTCAGGATTGCTCACCATCCGCTCGCCCCGTCAGGCCTGTGGATAACTCCGCGTCCCTACCGTTTTCAGTGCGCGGTCCAGCCGCCGTCGAGGACCAGGGACGTGCCGGTCACGAAGGACGCGTACGGGCCGCACAGGTACGCCACGGCCTCGGCGACCTCCTCGGGTTCGATGAGCCGCTTGAGCGCACTGTCCTGGAGGAGCACCTCGGACACCACACGGTCCTCGCAGATACCGTGCGCCCGGGCCTGGTCGGCGATCTGCCGCTCGACCAGTGGGGTGCGCACATAGGCGGGGTTCACACAGTTCGAGGTCACACCGTGGGGGGCGCCTTCCAGGGCGACCGTCTTGGACAGTCCCTCCAGACCGTGTTTGGCGGCCACATAGGCCGACTTGTAGGCGGAGGCGCGCAGCCCATGGACCGAGGACACATTGACGATCCGCCCCCAGCCCTGTCCGTACATGTGGGGCAGCGCACCACGGACCAGGCGGAACGGCGCCTCCAGCATCACGGTGAGCACCGTGTGGAACACCTCGGGCGGGAACTCCTCGACGGGGCGCACCAGTTGCAGCCCGGCGTTGTTGACGAGGACGTCGGTGCCCGCGGCGGCCTGTTCGGCGGCGTCCAGATCGGTGAGGTCGAGGACGTGCGGCTCGACGGCGCCCGCGAGCCCGGCGAATTCCTCGGTGAGCGCCTCCAGGCCCGCGCCGTCCCGGTCGACCGCCCGCACCTTGGCCCCGGCCGCCGCGAGCCGCAGGACACAGGCGCGGCCGATGCCTCCGGCGGCGCCGGTGACCAGGGCCGTGCGGCCGCCGAGGTCGAGCATGGAGGCGCCAAGGCCACCGGGGCCGAGGCCGGGGAGGACGCTGCGAACGGTCATGGACCGACCCTAGGCAGCGCCCGGCCCGCACCCCATGTGGTCAGAACCCATACTTCACTCGGCAACAGTGGGGTCGAACCATGTGGGTGCTTCCGACAGGGCCAGCTTGATCCGCAGCAGCGCGTACTCGTTCAGCTCCGGCAGCGCGTCCACCGCGAACCAGCCCACGTCCAGGGACTCGTCGTCGTTCACCCGCGCCTCGCCGCCGACGGCCCGGCAGTGCAGCGAGATGTCCATGTACTGGCAGGTGTCGCCGTTGTCGTAGGTGACGGGCTTGAGCGCCTGGACGACCAGGACCCGCTCGACGACGGCGTCGACGCCGGTCTCCTCCTGGATCTCCCGTACCGCGCAGGCCGCCGGCTGCTCCCCCGGCTCCGGGATGCCGCCGATCAGCGACCACTTGCCGGAGTCCGAGCGCCGGTTGAGCAGCACTCTGCCCTCGTCGTCGAGGACGACGGCGCTGACGCCGGGCAGCCAGAGGAGGTCGTGGCCGATGGAGGTCCGCAGTTCACGGATGAAGTCAGGAGTAGCCATGGCCCGACCCTAACCGGCCGCGACCGCCGTCCCGGTGATCTTTCCGGGGCGTACGACCGGCGTACGGCTACGCCTCCCCGGCGCGCCGCCCGCGCAGCCCGGCGCCGATCGCCCAGCCCAGACCGCCCGCGGCGACCAGCACCAGGGCGATCTCCGGAAGGATCCCGAGGCGGGTGGCCGGGGTCTGCGAGGACCGCAGCGGTACCTTCTGCACCAGCGAGGCGGCCACGAACATGCCGGTCCGCTGGGTGATCCGTCCGTCCGGCATGATGATCGCGCTGACCCCGCTGGTCACCGGCACGGTCACGGTCCGGCTGTGCTCGACGGCACGGACCCGGGACATGGCCAGCTGCTGGTAGGTCATCTCGCTGCGGTCGAAGGTCGCGTTGTTGCTCGGGACGGAGATCAGCTGCGCCCCGTCGGTGACCTCCGAGCGCACGGCCCAGTCGAAGGCGGCCTCGTAACAGGTCACCAGGCCCACCTTGGCGTCGGCCATCCGGAAGACGCCCGGCTTGCTGCCCCGACTGAAGTCCTGGCGGACCATGGAGGTCCAGTTCTTGTTGATCGCGCCGACGAGCCCGCGCAGCGGGAGGTACTCGCCGAACGGCTGGATCTGCCGCTTGTCGTAGGTGTCGGTGGGGCCCTTGGCCGGGTCCCACAGGATCTGCTCGTTGTAGAGCTTGCCGTCCCGCTCGACGACGCCGCCCACGGAGATGGGCGCGCCGATGGTCTTGGCCGCCCGGTCGATGGACGCGTAGGCCTCCGCGTCGCTGAAGGGGTCGACGTCGGAGGAGTTCTCCGGCCACAGCACGATGTCGGGCTTCGCGATCTTGCCCGCCTTGACCTCGGCGGCCAGCCGCTCGGTCTCGCGCACGTGGTAGTCGAGCACGGCCCGCCGCTGGGAGTTGAAGTCCAGCCCCGCGCGCGGGACGTTGCCCTGAATGGCCGCGACGGTCACGGTGCCGTCCTCGGCCTTGTCGCTCACCAGGGTCCGCGCGGCCAGCGCGCCCACTACAGGAACCGTCACGCTCAGCAGGGCGACGGCCGCGACGGGGCGCCGTACGGCACCCGTCCCGCGCCGCTCCACGACCAGCCTGACGACCTCGTACAGACCGAAGCCGCACAGGACGACGCCGAAGCCGAGCACCGGCGTGCCGCCGACCGCGGCGAGCGGCAGGAAGACGCCGTCCGCCTGGCCGAACGCGATCTTGCCCCAGGGGAAGCCGTGGAAGGGCACACGCGCGCGTGCCGCCTCTCCGGCGATCCACACGGCGGCGGCCCACAGCGGCCATCCCGGCAGCTTGGACACCGCGGCGACGCCCACTCCGACGAGTGCGACGAAGACCGCCTCGATCACCACCAGCGCGAGCCAGGGACCGGGGCCGACCTCGACGCCGGTCCACACCAGCAGCGGCAGCAGGAAGCCCAGGCCGAAGAGGTAACCGAGACCGAGAGCCGCCTTCCAGCCGCGCCCGCGCAGCACCCAGCCGAAGATCCCGAAGGCCGGCAGGGCCAGCCACCACAGGGTGCGCGGCGGGAAACTGACGTAGAGGAGCACTCCGGAGAGCGCCGCGGCGGCGGCCGGGACGAGACGCAGAAGGCGTGCGCGCCAGGGAGAGACGGGCGCGGGCTGCGGCTCCAGGCGGTCCGACTCGTCCACGGAGGTTGCGGTGACGGTCACTCCGGGAGTGTACGGCGGTTGACCTTGGCCTCGACAGCGCGGTCCGAGGGGTGACCGTGGGCGCGCTCCCAAACCGGGACAGCAGCTTCCTGCGCAACGCCGCGCAACGCGTCCACAAATCGCCCATCAGCGGTTACGGTGTGCCGGAGTCCTGGTCGTACGGGCCGGTAACGCCGGCGCGGTCGGGGCCCGCACAGGTCGGGGGACCGGGGTTCGGGGGGCGGGGTGGGTTCCACGGGGATGAGAGCTGTGGCCGGATCCGACGCGGACGGCGACAGACGAAACGTTTCCGACGTGGTGGGCGTGCTGGTGCTGGGGGCCTGTGCCGCCTGGTCGCTGGTCACGGCGGCCGCGCACGACGGCCGTCCGGAGGGGGTGCTGCTCGCCCTGCTCGCGGTCGCCGCCGGTTACGCGGCCGGCCGGATCTCCGGCGCGCTGCTGCCGGTCGCCGCACCCGCCGTCGCCGCGCTGACCGGGCTCGGACTGGCCGTGGCGCTGCCCCATCTCGCGCCGGGCCCGGAGATCACCACCCCGCTGGGGCTCGCGGGCGCCACGGCCGCCGTGCTGACCCTCTCCGCCGGTGCCGCGTGCTGCGCGGCGTGGGCGACACGGGCACCGGGCCTGGGGCTGGCTCTGCGCCTGGTGGCAGTGGGGATCGCGGCGGCCGCGGCCGCCCTCGGGTCGCTCTCCGGGACGGTGGCCTGCACCGGCGTCCTGCTCTGCTCACTGGCCGCGGGCCGTGTGCGCCGCCGGGGCGCGGGCATCGCCGGGCTCGCGGTCACGGCGACCGTGGTGACGGGCCTGACCTGGGCGGTGGCCGGGAACGCCGTACCGGACGGGCCGGCCGAGTCATTGCGGGGTCAGCTCACCGCGCACCGCATCGAGCTGTGGCACGACGCCCTGCACCTGGCCCGCGAGGACGGTGCGCTGGGCGTGGGCCCGGGCCGGTTCGGGGAGCTGAGCACGACGGCGGCGCAGACACTGGCGTCCGACGGGAAACCGCACTCGGCTCCCCTCCAGCTGGCCGCCGAGCAGGGTGTGGTCGGGGTGGCGCTGCTGGCGGCGGCGTTCTGCTGGCTGCTGTACGCCCTGTGGCGCTCGCCGCGGCCCACGCCGGTCGTCCTGACCGCGGGGGCGGCGCTGACGGCTCTGGCGGCGATCTCCACGGTCGGCAACGCGCTCAGCTTCACCACCGTCTCGGTGGGCGTGGGGCTGCTGGCGGGACTGGCCACGGCGCATCCGCTCGCCGACGAGACTCCGGCCCGGGAGAAGGACGTACGGCGTGAGGACGGCCGCCTGACGCCGTGACCGGAAGAGAGGTCAGTGCGCCGGACCGTGGGCGCCGGACCGCAGCCGGTCCCGGATGATGCGTACGGCGGCCTCCGCGTCGTCCACGGTGATCGTGAACGTGTGGCCGTCCCACAGGCGCAGCACCACACCCTCGCCTCGTCGTACGACGACGGCGGTGCCCTTCTCGGGCCGCCAGCGGTAGCCCCAGCCGCCCCACTGGCGCGGGGTGACGTGCGGGTCGACCTCGGCTCCGGCGACGTGGGTCAGCGGGATCCGGCGGCGCGGCACGCCGATGTGCCCGCAGCGCACCTCCAGGGACTCCATGTCGACCCTGAGGGCCACGTGCACGAACGCGAGGGTGAGGAAGAGGACCAGCAGACCTGCGGCGATGCAGCCGACCACGGACATCACCAGGGGGGCGACGCCGGACGTCCACGCCGAGTCGACGGCCAGCTCGACGCCCAGCGCCACGATCGCGGCGCCGCCGAGCGCGAGCAGCCACTGGATCCGGTTGGAGGCGCGCCCGGTCCAGACGTCGGGATGCGAGGAGTGCTCGCCGTGGGGGTGGTCCCTCATACCTACGAGGTTACTCAGGTTTCGCCGCACGGGTAGCGCGATGGGGAGGGTTGCTGCGCCGGGCGGGGGCGCGGCCGACCCGCTCGCCGCCGTCAGCGCGCGGGCGTGACCGTCTGGAGGAGGCGGCCCTCGGCGTACGCCAGGGCGGGCGCGGGCAGGGTGCCCTCCCGGCCGCTCAGCAGCACCGTGAGCCTGCCCTCGGCCGGAGCCTCGGGGGCGGGCTGTTCGCCGAGGCGACGCAGTGCCTGGGCGGCGACGGCTCCGGCCGAGCCGTGCAGGACCAGCGGCGGGTGGCCGGGACGCTGGACGGCGGCGCGGACGCGCTCGGCGACCAGTTCGTAGTGGGTGCAGCCCAGGACGACGGTCGTCACGTCGGCGGGGGTCAGCGCGGCGGCCGCGGTGACGGCGGCGTCGATCGCGGCCTCGTCCGCGTGCTCCACCGCCTCGGCGAGGCCGTGGCAGGGCACCTCCGTGACCGGCACTCCCCCGGCGAACTCCTCGATGAGACCGCGCTGGTAGGTGCTGCCCGTGGTGGCGGGGGTGGCCCAGATCGCGAAGGGGCCGCCGGCGGCCG
>NZ_JBEYVC010000147.1:0-26746 GCF_040643855.1 Streptomyces sp. NPDC047072
CGGTGTGGACGAGTCCCACCCCCGCTTCGGCTGGCGGACGCGGACCGCCGGACGCGGGCGCAGCCAAGGCGCCTACGAGATCCTCGTGGCGAGCTCCCCGGGAAAGCTGGCCGGTGAGCGCGCGGACGTCTGGAGCAGCGGCCGCGTCCGCACCTCCGACTCGGTGGCCGTCCGCTACCGGGGCAAGCCCCTCAAGGCCGCGACCCGCTACTACTGGACCGTCTCGGTCTGGGACGCCGAGGGCCGCTGGATCGGCGCCGGCCCCGTGGCCTGGTTCGAGACCGGCCTGATGAGCACCGACGGCGTCACCGGCTGGGACGACGCCCAGTGGATCGGCATGCGCGGCAAGACGCCCCACACGCCCGGCGCGCCGATGCTGCGCACGGAGGCACGGCTGAAGGGCCGGGTCCGCGAGGCGCGGCTGTACCTCTCCGCCCTCGGGGTCTACGACGCCTATGTCAGCGGCCACCGGGTGAGCGTCCCGCAGGACGGCGGCACCACCCTCGAACTGCTGCCGCCCGGCTGGACCAACTACGACGTCCGCGCCAACTACCTCACCTACGACGTCACCCACCTCGTCGCCCTGGAACCCGTCGTCACCCTGGCGGCCGTCCTCGGCAACGGCTGGTACAACGGCCGTATCTCCGAGGGCAGCACCTACTACTCGGAGAACGGCAACGCCCTCGCCCTCAAGGCCAAGCTGCTGATCCGCTACGCCGACGGGACCACCGAGTCCGTCGTCACCCGGCCGGACGGCACCTGGAAGGCCACCGACACCGGCCCCTACCGCGCCGACGACATCTACGACGGCCAGACCTACGACGCCCGGGAGGAGCTGCCGGGCTGGACCTCCGCGGGCTTCGACGACGCGCGGTGGTCCGACGTCGAGCGGGTGCCCTTCGAGGACAGGTATCCGGACGTCCAACTGCTCGCCTACCCGGCCGAGTCGGCGCGTCTGATGTCCCGCTGGGACCGTCGGCCGCAGTCCGTCACCGTGTATACGGGTGTCACCGGGGAGGGCCGGGGCCGTATCGTCGTCGATCCCGACCGGACCGTGACCGACCCGCACCTGGCGGCCTCCGGACACGTCACCATCGGCGCCGGCGACACCGCCGTCTTCGACCTGGGCCAGAACATGGTTGGCGTCCCCCGCTACAGCGTGCGCGGGCCCGCCGGTGCCCAAATCACCTTCAGGTTCGGCGAGATGCTCAACGACGACAGCGCGGGCGCCGACGGCCCCGAGGGCTCCGTCTACCGCGCCAACCTCCGCAGCGCCAAGGCCACCAGCACCTACATCCTCAAGGGGGAGCGCGACGGCGAGACCCACCAGGACTCGCTCACCTTCTACGGCTTCCGCTATGTGTCCGTCACGGCGACCGAGAGGGTCACGATCACCCGGCTGACCGGCAAGGTCGCCACCTCCGCGGTCCACGAGACCGGCACCCTCACCACGAACGACCCGGACACCAACCGGCTGATCGGCAACGTCCGTTGGGGGCAGCGCGGCAACTACCTGTGGGTGCCCACCGACTGCCCGCAGCGCGACGAACGGCTCGGCTGGACCGGCGACACCCAGGTCTTCGCCACCACGGGCCTGTACAACGCGGACGCCGCCGCCTTCCTCGCCCACTTCCAGGACACGGTCGTCGACTCCGCGGTCATCTACGGGGAGGACAAAACCCAGTTCACCGGGGTCGCACCCGGAGGGCGCTACAACTTCCCCGGCGGCGGCAGCGGTTGGGCCGACTGCGGGGTCGTGCTGCCCTGGACCCTGTGGCAGATGACCGGCGACACGACCGTCGTCGAGCGCAGCTGGCCCGCGATGACCCGCTACCTCGACTGGATCCGGCAGCAGACCGGAGACACCTACGCCGGACAGGGGTCGCTGACCGGCGACTGGCTCGCCCCGCAGAAGACCAGCGCCCAGCTGATGAGCGACGTCTACTACGGCTACTCCGCCCAGCTGATGGCCCGGATGGCCCGTGCCATCGGCCGGCCCGCCGAGGCCGCGGCCCACGACCGGCTCTTCGCCGACATCAAACGGGCGTTCATCACGAAGTACCTGAGCACCGAGGGCGGCACGACCACCGTCAGGTCCAGCCTCGGTGACGCCTCCCCGATCGAGCCGGGCGCCGACCCCGACGAGAAGACGGAGGACAACAGCCAGACCGCCCTGCTGTGGGTGCTGAAACTCGGCTTCTACGACACCGAGGCCCAACGCCGTGCCCTCGTCGGCCACTTGGCGGACAACATCGGCAACGACGCGGCCTACAAGGCGGCGCACCCGCACAGCAGCCGGGTCCGGTACGCCGAGAACACCCTGTCCGTGGGTTTCCTCGGCGTCAACGTCCTCGGCCCCGTCCTCACCGACGAGGGCCGCGCGGACCTCGCGTACGCACTGCTCCACCAGGACGCCATGCCGTCCTGGCTGTACTCAGTGAAGAACGGCGCCACCACGGTGTGGGAACGCTGGAACTCCTACTCCGTGGCCGACGGCTTCGGCCCGGTCAGCATGAACTCCTTCAACCACTACGCCTACGGCGCCGTCATGGAGTGGATGTACGCCCACATGGCCGGCATCGCCCGCGACCCGGCCAGCCCCGGCTTCAAGCACTTCGTCCTGCGGCCCCACCTCGATCCCACGGGACGGATCACCCATGTGGCCGCTGCGTACGAGTCGCCGTACGGCCGGATCAAGAGCGAGTGGTCGGTCGACGACGGCGGGACGACCCTGTCGTACGACGTCCAGGTGCCCGCCAACAGCGAGGCCACCCTGCGCGTTCCGGCCGTCTCAGCCGACTCGGTGCACGAGGGACGGGCCCCGCTGGACCGTGTCGACGGGGTGCGTTTCCTCGGACATGCCGACGGTGTGGCCTCGTACCGGCTGCCGTCCGGCTCGTACCGCCTCACCAGCAGGCTCCGCTGACCTGCCCACGGCCATTTTTCGAGCACGCCCTTCCGATCAAGGAGCATGCGTATGACAGAGATATCGAGCGGTGCGCCCAGCCGCAGACGGGTGGTCGGCACCATGGCGGCATCCGCGGCCGGACTGGCCCTTCCCGCGGCCCCCGCGCTCGCCGCGCCGAGCGCCCCTGTCCAACTTCCGGACGGAATCGGCGGGATCGAGGTCGTGGGCCTCGCGGTCGACGGCCGGGAGGACAGTCCGCTCGGTGTCGACGACCCCGCGCCGCGCCTGAGTTGGCGGGTCGTCCGAGCCGATGACGGGTGGTTGCAGAGTGCCTACCAGATTCGTGCGGCGCGCACGGAACGGGAGCTGGACGCGGGGCGTCTGCTGTGGGACAGCGGCAAGGTCCGCTCCGCAGCCCAGACCGACATCGCCTGGAGGGGGCCCGTGCTGGGCTCACGGGACCGTGTCGTCTGGCGGGTGCGGGTGTGGGACGCGCAGGGCGGTGCCACACCGTGGAGCCGCTCGGCGTCGTGGGAGATGGGACTGCTGAGGCGGTCCGACTGGGGTGCGGCGCGGTGGATCGAGCACGCCGGACGCGTCGTCGACCAGCCGCTGCCGGTGTTCGCCCGGGCCTTCCGGGTGGACGGCCGGGGAGGCGGCATCACCAGGGCGAGGCTGTACGTGTCCGGTGTCGGCCTCCACGTGGTCCGGCTCAACGACCGACCGGTGACCGACGAGGTGCTCGCTCCGGGCAACTCGAACTACCAACTGTCCGTCGAGTACCGGGCCTACGACGTCACCGACCTGCTCAGGAAGGGCGACAACACCCTCGGCGTCGAACTCGGGCACGGCACCGCGCTGGTGACCCGGTCCGTGACCAACGCCGCGACCGGACGCACCGCCCCGTACAGCTGGTGGCAGAGCCAGTTCAAGGGCACCGGCAGTCTGGTCGAGGCCGCGGCCCGGGGTGCCACCGCCGTCAAGGTGAGCAGCGTGGCCAACTACCACGTCGGAGGCACCGTCAACATCGACACCGGTGACGGAGGGGAGCGGCTGGAGTCCCGTACGATCACCGCGCTCGACACCGCGGGCACCGCCATCTCCTTCCAGCCGGCCCTCTCCGCCGACCACGCCGTCGGCGCGGCGGTCTCCGCCTCGGGCAACTCGCTCGCGAGCACCGACCCGAGCGCGGGCGCCGCGGTCACCCCGCGCCTCATCGCCCGCCTGGAGGTGACGAAGGCGGACGGTACCGTCCAGACGATCGTCAGCGACCGCTCGTGGAAGACGGCGCTGGGCCCGACGACCACCGCCAACTGGTACTCCGGCTCCGACTACGACGCCCGGCGCGAACAGCCAGCCTGGACCGCCCCGGGCGCGGACTTGAGCGCGTCGGCCAAGCGTCGCGACGGCAGCGCCATGGGATGGGCCGACGCGGGTGTCGCCCCGCCGCCCAACCTGACCACGGAGCTGGTCTGGCGGACGGCCGAGCCCCTCAAGGTCGTCGACAAGCTGCGGCCGGTGAGCATGTCCCAGCCGCAACCCGGCGTCTGGGTCTTCGACTTCGGGCAGAACTTCGCCGGCTGGCCGCAGCTGAACCTGGACGGCCGGGTGCCGGCCGGAACCACCGTGAAGCTCCAGCCCGCCGAGTCCCTGAACGCCGACGGAACCGTGAACCAGGCGTCGATCATGGGCGGCGGCGCGGCCCGCGGCACCGACGTCTTCGCCGCCTACACCGCCCACGGCGCGGCCCGAGGCGAGACCTGGCACCCGCAGTTCCACTACTTCGGCATGCAGTGGATCCAGGTCACCGGCCTGCCCGAGGGCTACACGCCCACCCGGGACACGGTCACCGGCCTGCAGATCCACGCCGACGTACCGGTCGCGGGCTCGCTGCGGACCTCCAACGCGTGGATCAACCGCATCCACCGCATGTCCCGTTACTCGATCATGAGCAACGTCATGTCGACCTTCACGGACTGCCCCGGCCGCGAGAAGCTCGCCTACCCCGCCGACTACCTCCAGCCCTTCGCCTCCCTGCACCGCACCTTCGGGTACGGCGCCTATCTGCGCACCATGGAACGGCACTTGGCGGAGGGCCAGTCCAGGGCGGGCGACAACATCGGCAACGTGGCGCTCAAGGCGCCGGTGTACGACTGGGGTTACACGGGCCGCTTCGGCGACGAGATCAACTGGGGCGACGGCATCGTCCTGACGCCCTGGTTCCTGTACGAGACGTACGGCGACACCCGGACGATGGCCCGCTACTACCCCCGGATGCAGGCCTTCCTCACCTACATCCGCACGAGGAAGGCGGGCACCGGAGCGGACGCGCACCTCGTGGACGCGGCGCTGGCCGACTGGATATCCAGCGAGCAGACCTCCGGCCGTATCACCGGCACCTGGGGCTACCACCAGGTCGCCGACCGAATGGCGCGCATGGCCGACCTGCTCGGGCGCACCGCCGACGCCGCCGAGTACCGCAGCCTCGCCGCCGCCATCAAGAAGGCCTTCAACGACGCCTTCTACAACAGCTCCCTCGGCCGCTACACCGAGCAGGGCGAGCAGGGCGGTGCAGGGGCGACCCAGGCCGCGCAGGCTCTGGCACTGGACGAGGGGCTGGTGCCTGAGGGCGAGCGCGGGAGAGTGCTCGACGCCCTGGTCGAGCTGGTCCACGCCCATCAACCCTACGGCGGGGGCCCGCACTTCAGCGGCGGCACCATCGGCCTCGCGCCCATCGTCAGGGCGCTGCACGAAGGCGGCCACGACGACCTGCTGTGGGACGTGCTCCAGGAGGACACCCGCCCCGGCTACAGCTACTTCATGCAGCCCACCACGGCCAACCCGGGCGGCCTGACGACCATCCCGGAGGACTGGGGCCTGGGCGCCTCGAAGAACCACATGATCCTCCTCCAGATCGAGGAGTGGTTCCACAGCGGCCTCGCGGGAATTCGTCAGCCGCGGGGAGGCGTGGCCTACCGCCACCTCGTCATCGACCCGAGGCCGGTCGGCGACCTCACCCATGTGGAGGGGAGCTACCGGACCCCCTACGGCGAGGTGTCCACCGAATGGACCCGACAGCACGGCGTCTTCCGGCTCAGGGTCGAGGTGCCCCCCAACACCACGGCGGAGATCCGGATACCCACCGGGGGCCGAAAGCCCCGGAAGGCCCCGGAGGGAGCCCGGTTCGAGAGGCTTGACGGCGACCGGGCGGTGTATAGCGTCGGGTCCGGCGGTTACGTCTTCACCACCCTGGACGCCGGACGTCCTGACTAGGGAGGCTCGCGGGATGCGGTCGGACGGCACGGCGATGCGGCTGCACCCCTTGAGCGAGTCCGGGGCGCAGCGGATCGAGCACTGGTTCGACCACCCCGAGGTCCAGAGCCGGCTGGGCGACCGGCTCTGGATCCACCGTCAGCTGCGGCTGGTCGGCGAGCCTCCTGCCGCCGCCTTCCGCGGCGCGACGGTACTGCGCACCTACGGCTGGATCGGCCTGGACCGGGCAGGAACGCCGGTCGCGTTCGTCTGCGGCGACGTCTACGACCGCTGGGTCCGATACCACGGCGAGGGCCCCGAGGGCCCCCTCCTGTCCCAGGCCGACCCCCGGACCTCCATGGGCCTGGCCTACCTGGTCGACCCGGGCCGGTGGCGGCACGGACATGGCCGCTCGGTCCTCCGAGCCGTCCTGGCCCACCCCGACACCGATGACGTCCGTACGTTCTTCTGCGGGATCGACGCCGACAACCACGCCAGTCGCCACTGCGCCGCGTCCGCCGACTTCACCCTCACCGACCCCGAACCCGATCATGAAGGGATGCTCTACTACCGCCACACCCGGCCGAGTTGACCACCGAGCTCATTCTGGACGTCGTGAACCGGAGCGCCGCACGAGACGGCACCCGGCGCCGCGCTCGATCTGGCACAGCCGGCCCGGACACCCGGCGTTCGGCGGGAGCCGGTACGCCTCGGGGTGTGGTCGGCGGCCGGTCGGTGTGGTACCGGCGCCGGGTCGGGTGTCCTCATGACCGGAGGTGCCGCCGCAGGAAGCGCAGCGTGGACTCGTGCAGGGTCGTCCGGTGCGGGACGCTGCCCCAGGAGTGGTCCGCGCCCTCGACGACCTGGAGTTCCGCGTTGCCGTCGTAGTGGTCCAGGTACCGGCGCACATACGCGAGGGGAGCGATGTCGTCCTTGTCGCCGTGCAGGATGTGGACCGGCCCGAAGTACGCGCCGGAGCGGCCGTAGACGTCGAGACCGGCGATGTCCTCGACCATGGCCGGACTCATCCGGTGGCCGTCGGCATCGAAGTACCCCTTCTCCTCGAACTCCGCCGCGAAACTGCGGCCCTTGAGGTGGCCCCCGCCGACCTCGGAGGGCGCGACGGCCGCCGGGGACCAGAGGCACAGCGCGCCGATGCCCGGCTCCTCGGCGGCGACGATGCCGGCGACCACACCCCCCATGCTCATCCCCACCAAACCGATCCGCTCGGCGTCGACGAAGTCGAAGCCCCGGACCGCCCGGAGCACCGCCCGCGTCTCGGCGATCTCGCCGGTGATGGTCACGTCGAAGAAGTCGCCGTCGCTCTCGCCGTGCCCGGAGAGGTCGAACCGGACCGAGGCGATGCCGTTGCGCTCCAGCAGCCGGGACATGGCGACGAAGTCGGGCAGCTCCAGCCGGTTGGAGGTGAAGCCGTGCACGAACACGGCGGTCGGCCAACGGGTTTGGGCCGGCCCCTCGGGGATGTGCACCGTGGAGCGGAGCGTCAGGCCGTGGTGGTGAAAGTCGTGAGGGCGGATCACGCGGCTGCCTTTCGGGTCGTCCCGGGTACCGAGCCCGGAGCCGTCGGTTGCTTACTCGCGTCACTTAAACGTGTATGTATTCTGAGCGGGCAAGCTAGCCGGAGCCGTGGGCTTTGGCAAGAGGTCCGGCGGAGGGCGGGAGCGTATGGCGGGGACATCCGGGCGCAGACGCGTGACCAGCGCGGATGTCGCGCGTGAGGCCGGGGTCTCGCGTGCGACGGTGAGCTACGTGCTCAACGACAGCCCCCGTCACCGGATCCCCGAGACCACCCGGCGGCGCGTGTGGGAGGCCGCCGCCCGTCTCGGGTACGCGCCGTCGGCCGCGGCGCGCTCGCTGCGCAGGGGGCGCTCGGACATCGTGCTGGGGCTGCTGCCGGACTGGCCGATCGAGCACGTCCTCGGGCGCCTGGTCCAGCAGTTGACCGACGCGTTCGCCGAGCACGCGCTCACCTTCCTCGTGCACTCGTCGGCGCACCCCGTACGGCCCTTGCGGGAGGTGTGGAAAGCGCTGACGCCGGCGGCGGTCCTGGCCCTGGACGAGTTCCCCGAGGCCGAGGTCGAGGCCATGCGGGCCGCGGGGGTCGAGGTCGTCATGGCGGTGCACGGCGCGGAGGGCGGCCCGCACCGGCAGCCGCTCGTGGTGGAGGAGCCGATCGGCGCGGCACAGGCCCGGTACCTGGTCACAGGACACGACCGGATCGGCTACGCCTACCCCGACCTCCCCAGACTCGGCGTCCTGGCCCGCCCGCGGCTGGACGGCGTACGCAAGGTGTACGCGGGTCTCGGTCTTGCGGAGCCGGACGTCCGTACCGTCGCCTCGGGGCCGGACGGCGCGCTGGACGCGGTGCGCGGATGGCTCACCGCGACCCCGGCGGTGACCGGCGTGTGCGCGTTCAACGACGAGATCGCGCTGGCCGTCCTGGTGGCCCTGCGCACCCTCGGGCGCCGGGCGCCGCGGGACCTCGCGGTGATCGGTGTCGACGACATTCCCGCTGCGGCCCTGGCGCAGCCGCCGCTCACCACCCTCGTGCGCGACACCGGCGTCATCGCGCGGAACCTGGTCCGCAGGGTCGTCGACGGCCTCGACGGCGGGCGGATTCCCGCCGATCCCGTCGAGGACCTGCTGCGTGTCGTGGTGCGGGCGTCCGCCTGACGGCCGGGTCGCCGTACGGGCGCGACGCCACCTTCGGCGCACCCCTTGCGCAACGAGGACGACACAGCTAATTTACGGCCACTGACTTATACGTGTAAGCGGACCTCGCGCCCCTCGGGCCCGCGATCCAGCCCGGCAGCCCGGTCCTCGCCGACAGCAGCCTCCAGACCAACGGAGATCTCGATGAAGAGAAGCACCGTCCTCCACGCCTCGCTCGGCGTCGTGGCCGCGCTCGCACTCGCCGCCTGCGGTGGCGGGCAGGGCGACAGCGCGAGCGGCGCCGGTTCGTCCGCCCTGACGATCGGGATGTCGTCGGCGCCCAACAGCCTGGATCCCGCCCAGATCGCCACCGGGCCGTTCCTCAACTACCTCGACCCGGCCTACGCGACCCTCCTGACCCGCAACACCGACGGCACGCTCGGGGCCGGTCTGGCCGACAAGTGGGGCTACGACGGCAGCGGCAACACCACCTTCCGCCTCCACCTGCGCGGCGGCGTGAAGTTCGCCGACGGCACCCCGATCACCGCCGCCGACGTCGTCGGTTCGTTCACCTACTTCCAGAAGGGCAGCGGCCCCAACGCCTCCTACTTCCGGCCGTTGACGTTCTCCGCGCCCGACAGCTCCACCGTGGTGGTCAAGAGCCCCACGCCCAACCCCGACATGGGCGCCCTGTTCACACCGCAGTTCCTGGGCGGCGCGATCATCAGCCCCGCCGGACTGAAGACACCGAAGAAGCTCGCCTCCGCGACCTTCGGCGCCGGGCCGTACGTGTACAGCGCCGCGCAGTCGGTCTCCGGGGACCACTACGTCTACCTGCCGAACAAGAACTTCTACGACCAGGCCGCCGTCCACTTCAAGAAGATCACCGTGCGGGTGATCCCCAACATCAACTCGCAGGTGCAGGCCCTGAAGTCAGGGCAGATCGACTTCATGTTCGGCACCCCCGACGTCGCCCCGACCATCGCGGGCTCCAGCTCGCTCGCCGAGGTCAAGAAGCCCGTCACCTGGGCGGGGCTGTTCCTCCTGGACCGCAAGGGCACCGTCGTCAAGGGACTCGCCGACGTACGGGTCCGGCAGGCGCTCAACTACGCCGTGGACCGCGACGCGATCACCAAGGCGGTGTACGGCGACTACGGCACGCCCATTTCCCAGCCGGCCATGCCCGGCTTCGACGGCTTCAGTACCTCGGCGAACGAGATGTACCCCTACGACCCCGCCAAGGCAAAGGAGTTGCTGGCGGCGGCGGGCTACGCGGGCGGCCTGACCATCCCGGTCAACTACGGGTCCTTCGACCCCACGACCGCCAAGCTCGTGCAGGCCGTACAGGGCCAACTCGCCAAGGTGGGCGTCACGTTGAAGCTGACCGCCGCCACCAACTTCGGCGGCTGGATCAACGACCTGCTGACGAAGAAGTTCGCGGCCACGGCCCTGTCCCCGGGCCAGGGCGGCGACGCCAACTACTACGCCCAGCAGTCGGGCTTCACCAAGACGGGCATCATGAACGTCTTCGGCGTCGACGACCCGGACGTGGACGCGGCGTACGCGAAGCTCGCCTCCTCGAACGCGCAGTCCTCCCCGGCGGCGGCCAAGAACCTGACCGAGGTGATCACCCGCCAGGCGCTCGCCCTGCCGGTGTCCGGCGCCGACCTGATCGTCATGTACAACAAGAAGCTCCACGGCGTGCAGTTCCCGCAGGGCAGTGCCCTGCCGACATCCGCCACGGTGTGGACCGCAGGGTGACGAGGACCCATGCTGCCGATCATTCTCCGCAGGCTGGGGCTGTCCGTCCCGCTGTTGCTGGTCGTCTCGGCGATCACCTTCCTCCTCGAGTCGTTCGTGCCGGGCGACCCGGCACGCACCCTGCTCGGCCTCAACGCGACACCCGAGCAGTACGCCGCGCTCCGGGCCGCACTGCACCTCAACCAGCCCGTCGTCACCCAGTACTGGCTCTACCTGAGCGGCGTCCTCCACGGTGACCTCGGCAGCTCCCTGTTCACCGACGAGCCCGTCCTGGGCCTCATCGGTCAACGCCTGCCGGTCACCCTGGCGTTGGTGATCGGGGCGACCGGACTCGCGAGCCTGGTCGGCGTCCTGCTCGGCGTCTTCAGCGCGACCCGGGGCAGGGTCGGCCGCCGTGTCGTCGACGTGGTCTCCCTGCTGGGCGGGGCGCTGCCCAACTTCTGGATCGCCCTCCTGCTCGTCGCCCTGTTCGCGGTGAAGTTCGCCCTCTTCCCGGCCACCGGGTACACCCCGTTCACCCAGTCGCCCGGGCAGTGGGCCAATGGCCTCGTCCTGCCCGTGGTTGCCCTGGCGATCGGCGGGGTCGCGATGATCGCCAAGGTGACACGGGACGCGATGCTCTCCACCCTCGGCCTCGACCACGTCCGCACGCTCAGGGCGTCGGGCATCAGTCCCGCGTCCATCGTCTGGAAGCACGCCCTGCGGGGCTGCGGACTGCCGGTGGTGACCACGATCGGCCTGACGATGATCGCGTTCATCCCCGGCACGATCCTCATCGAGAACGTCTTCACCCTGCCCGGCCTCGGGACCACGGTCGTGGACGCGACCAACCAGCACGATCTGCCGGTCGTCCAGGGCGTCGCCCTCACCTTCACCGTCCTGGTGATCGTCGTGAACCTCCTCGTCGACGTCCTCTACGGCCTCCTCAACCCGAAGGTGCGTGCGCAATGACCGCAGTCGAGCCGCCCCCGAAGGCTCTGCCACGAGCGAGGACCAACCCCCTCGCGGGCATCTGGCGCCGACCCGTCACCGCCGCGGCCTTCGTGGTCGTCGCGGGCATCGTCGCCGCGGTGCTCCTCGCCCCGCTCCTGGCACCGCACCCGCCGCTGGCGCAGGACCTGTTGCACGCCCAGGCGGGTCCCTCGGCACAGCACCCCCTGGGCACGGACAGCCTCGGCCGCGACGTCCTGAGCCGACTTCTCTACGGCGGCCGCCCCACCCTGCTCGGCATGGGCCTCGCCGTCCTCGTCTACGCGGCCGTCGGCGCGACCCTCGGCGTGCTGGCCGGCTATCTGCGCGGCTGGACCGACCGCGTGATCGTCGCGGTCGTGGACGTCATGCTCTCGGTACCGGCGATCATCATCACGCTCGCCGTCCTCGCGATCTTCCACCAGAGCAACACCGCCGCCATGCTCACCATCGGCTTCTTCGCCTCCGCCAACCTCGCCCGGGTCATCCGCAGTTCGTGCATCGCGCTGCGCGAGGAACTCTTCGTGGACGCCGCCAAGGTGTCCGGGCTCGGACCGGCACGCATCATGGCCCGACACATCCTGCCGGGCCTCGTGGGCCAACTGCTCGTCCAGATCTGCCTGTTCGCGGGGATCGCGCTCGCCCTCCAGACCGGCCTCGGGTTCCTCGGCATGGCCACCCCGGCGCCCGCGCCGAGTTGGGGCGGCATGGTCGGCGAGGCCGCGCAGATCATGCAGCAGGACCCCTGGCTGCTGCTCGTCTCCGGCGGGGTGATCGGTCTGATGTCCGTCGCCTTCGGACTCCTCGGTGACGGACTGCGCGACCTCGAAGAGGACCGACGCCGGTCCACCGGCGGTCAGTTGAAGAAGCCGGTGCCCGCCGCGGCCGAGGACCAGGACACCGCCGTACCCCCGGACGGAGCCGTGCTCGCCGTACGGGACTACTCGATCGCCTTCGCCACCGCGCACGGACCGCGCACCGTCGTCGACTCCATCGGGTTCGAGGTGCGCCCCGGAGAGATCTTCGGCCTGGTGGGGGAGTCCGGCAGCGGCAAGACAGTGACCGGACTGTCGGTGCTCGGACTGCTCGCCCCGAGCGGAGCCGTGACCGGAGGATCGGCCTGGCTGGACGGCCGGCGGATCAGCGGCCTGCCGGAGCGGGACCTGCGGCGCATCCGCGGCCGGGAGATCGCCCTGGTCTCCCAGGAACCCATGATGGCCCTAGACCCGTACTTCACGATCGGCTCGCAGCTGTCCGAGGTCGTCCGGAGCACCGGGACCGGCGCCGACGGCAAGGAGGCCGTCCGCCGGCGGGTCCGCGAACTGCTGACCAGCGTCCACCTGCGCGACCCCGACGACGTGGTGCGCCGGCATCCGCACGAGCTGTCCGGCGGCATGCTCCAGCGCGTCGCCATCGCCATGGCGCTCGCGGGCTCCCCGAAGGTGCTGATCGCCGACGAACCCACCACCGCCCTCGACGTCACGGTGCAGGCGGGCATCCTGGATCTGCTGCGGACCCTGCGCGACGAACGCGGCACGGCGATCGTCCTGATCACCCACGACCTCGGAGTCGTCGCCGACGTCTGCGACCGCGCCCTGGTGATGGAACGCGGCCGGATAGTGGAGGAGGGGCCGGTCGAAGACATCTTCCACCGCCCCCGGCACGCCTACACGAAGAAGCTCATCGAGAGCACCCCCAGCATCGCTCGGACCGAGGGCAGGATCGCGTGACATCGACTCCCGTACTCCAACTCGACCACGTGGCGGTCCGCTATCCGTCCCGCGGCTTCCGCAAGCCCCCGACCACGGTCGTCGAGGACGTGTCGTTCCACGTCGGACCGGCCGAGACCGTCGCGCTCGTCGGCGAGTCGGGATCCGGCAAGACCACCATCGGCAAGGCGGTGCTGGGCCTGGCCCCGGTCGCCGCCGGCCGCGTACTGCTCGACGGGCGGGACATCACCGCCCTCACAGGGCGAGCCCGCCGCCTGCTGTCCTCCGACATCCAGGCGATCTTCCAGAACCCCTACGGATCGCTGAACCCGGCGCTGCCCGTGGGCCGGACACTCGCCGAACCCCTGCTCAGCGCTTCGACGCTCAGCAACACGGAGGTCCATGACCGCATCGCCGACCTGCTGCGCCGCGTCGGCCTGCCCGAGGACGCGGCGGGCCGGTACCCGGCCCAGTTCAGCGGTGGCCAGCGGCAGCGCATCGCCATTGCCAGGGCGGTCGCCCGGCAGCCCAGGATCATCGTGTGCGACGAACCGACCAGCGCCCTGGACGTCACCACCCAGGCCGCCGCACTCGACCTCCTGACGGAACTCCAGCAGACGCTCGGCTGCGCATACCTCTTCATCACCCACGACCTCGCCGTCGTCAAGGAGTTCGCGGCCCGCACCCTGGTGCTCCAGCAGGGACACATCGTCGAGGAGGGCCCGAGCGCCGAGGTCTGCGACCGCCCGCGGCACGCCTACACCCGGCGTCTGGTGGCGGCCGCGCCCGTGCCCGACCCGGTCCTGCAACGCGAACGCCGTCAGCGACGGGCGGCGGCGGAGGCGGAGATGGAGGCGTCCGGCCGGTGACCGCGGGCCTCAGAGCCGCCGCGTACCCGTCAGGCGGATTCCCGGACGCGGATGAGCAGCTCGTCCCGGACGGGTGCGGCGAGCGTCTCCCGTCCCTGGAGCGCGTCGACCACACGGCGAGCCAGGCCCCGTGCGATCACGGCGGTGTCGCGGGCGACGGTGGTGAGCGGTGGCTGGGCCAGTGACGCGGTGGGGATGTCGTCGACGCCGATCACCGCCAGATCCCGCGGCGCACGCAGTCCCAGATGGTGCAGGCCCGCCAGCACGGCCAGCGCGATGTCGTCGTTGAAGGCGCAGACGCCGGTCACCGGCGGATCGGCGGCCAGCCACCCCCGTACCGCCTCGGCCGCGCCTGCCCCGTCGAGGGGTACGGTCCGCACGTCCGGCTCGGGAAAGCCCAGCTCGGCACATGCCTTGCGGACGCCGTCCAGCCGCGGCTGGGCCAGGACGTCGAGGCCCGGCAGGTCGGGGTAGGCGTACCCGAGCCGGCGGTGGGGGCCGGCGAGATGCCGGGCCTGGAGGGCGCCGATCGGCTGCTCGGACACCAGGGGGGACTGCGCCTCGCCGTCCGGGGCCGCCGCCCCGTGCATCGCCATGACCACCTCGATGCCCGCCGCCCGCATCGCCTCGGCCTCCGGGTCGGCGAAGTCCTGGAGCGCCAGCACCGCGGCGGGTGTCATGGTCTTCCAGATGTCCCGCAGGGGTCGCGCCGGATGGGAGGAGGAGTGCACCACGAATGTCAGTCCGTGCTCGGCGAACGCGTTGGTCAGCTGCTGGATGAGGTGTCCGAGAACATGCTCGATGGGCCAGTCCGGCAGCAGGCCGAGCACGATCTCCGAGCGTCCCGTGCGCAGGGCCCGCGCCGCCGCCGAGGGTGCGTAACCGAGCCGGTCGGCCGCCTCCCACACCCGCTGCCGGGTGGCCTCGGGGATCTTCTGATGGGGCACGGCGTTGAGGACGTAGCTCACCGTCGCACGCGAGACTCCGGCCTCGCGCGCGACATCGGCGCTGGTCACCCGCCTGCCGTCAGACACCCCGGTCACCCGCCGCCCTCGGTCGCACCTCTTGTCAAAGCCTCTCGGCGGCGGCTAGCTTACCGGCCGGATCACTTGACTGGCACGCGTAAGTGATACGAGTAGGCGCGCGTGGCCCGCTCATCTCGGTTCTCGTCGTTCGCGACGTACTCGATGTTCTCGACGAGGAGGACCCCATGCCCGGTATCAAGGACACTTCCCGAAGCCCGTGGAAGACCGCGGTCCTCGCCGGCATGGCCTCCTACCTGGACGCCGGGGCGCTGGTGACGTCCGGCATCGCGATCGGCGGTTACTACGCAGGGCCGCTCCACCTCGGCAGCGGAACCATCGGGTCCCTCCTGGGGTTCCAGACTCTGGCGTTCGCGGTCGGTGCGCTCTTCGGGGGCCGACTGGGAGACCGGTTCGGCCGCCGGAAGATCTTCAGCCTCTCGCTCGTCCTGTACGCGGTGGGCGTCCTCCTGCTCCTGGTGGCGGCGGGTCCCGCCCTGCTGTACGTCGGAGTGGTGGCCACGGGCCTGGCCATCGGAGCGGATCTTCCCGTATCGCTGGCGCTGGTCAACGAGGAGGCACCGGTCGGCAAGAAGGGCACGATGGTGGTGTTCTCCGGCATGCTCTGGCTCGCCGGCATCGTGGCCGTCCTGATCCTGAGCTCCTTCATGGGGGTGCGGGGCGTGCTAGGCGGCCGGATCCTGTTCGCGCATCTGCTGGTCGTGGCGGTCGTGGTGCTGTTGCTCCGCCTCGGCCTCCGGGAGTCGGCCGAGTGGACCGCCGCCCGGCGGATCGCGGACACCGGGACGGCCGCCCGTGCCGAGACCGTCGAGTTCGGCCGCGTCCGGGATCTCTTCCGGGCCCCGACCGTCCACGCCCTGGTCGCGACCGGCCTCTACTACGCCGCCTGGAACCTCGGCGCGAACACGCTCGGCCAGTTCGGCACCTTTCTGTGGACCGAACTGGCCGGCGGGGAGGTCGCGCAGTTCTCCCGGCTGACCCTCCTCGGACTGCCCGTCGGCTTCGTCGCCGGTCTGCTGTTCCTGCGCGTGGTCGACACTCCGGCCCGGCACAGGTGGTTCGCGGCGGGCTCGGCGCTGATCGCGCTCGCCTGGGCTCTGCCCGCCCTGTTCGGTCCGGGCAAGGTCACGCTGGTCGCCGTCATGCTGATCTCCGGCCTCGGGAACTCCTTCGCCGGTGAGTCCCTCTACAAGGTCTGGTCGCAGGAGCTGTTCCCGACGCTGCTGAGGGCCACGGCCGGGGGCGTGACCATGGCCTTCACCCGGGCCGTCGCGGGACTGGCCGCCCTCGGGACCCCGGCCTTCGCGCTCGGCCACACCCGTCTGATGTTCGGCACCCTGTTCGGCCTGATGCTGGCCGCGGCGGTCATCGGTCTGGTCTGGGTGCCCCTCCTCCCGAAGGCGCCGACGGCGCGGGAGGCGAGGGCGCCGGAGGGGCGACAGCCGGAGAGCGACCTGGTCGCGCCTCCGACGAGCCTGCGGTGATCGCCGGCCGCGGTCACGCTCCCGGGTGCAGCCCGAGCCAACCGGGTGTGGGGTCGCCCTTGACCTCGCCGAAGTAGAGGGCGAAGGTCTGCTTCCAGCGTTCCACGGCGGCGCGGTCGGCCATGAAGCGGGGGAAGCCGTCCACGTGGGCGTTCGGGTACTCCCAGAGCTGCTTCAGCCCGGCCGGGGGAGTGATGTCGGTGCGCACCGACCAGCCGTTGAAGGAGTTCTGCTGCCACTCGGTGGACAGCTGCCAGTTGATGAAGAGCTTGGCGGCCGCCGTGTTCCTGGCCTGCTTGAGGATGCCCATACGCTGGCCCCAGCCCATGAAGGGGTGTCCGTCGGCGATGACGAAACGGGCGGGGGAGGAGGCGTTGGGAACTGCCGAGCCCGCGGTGCCGACGCCGATCGCCTTCTGGCCGCCGAAGACGGCGTCGCCGGGGGAGTTGCTGCCCCGGGCGAACTGCACGTCCTGCGCGGCGAGTCGGGCCACCCAGTCCCAGCCGTACTTCTGGGCGTAGAGCGTGTAGAGGTAGAGGACCGCGTCGTCGTCGTGCGGATAGGCGGAGGCGATCTTGCCCTTCCACCTGGGATCGACCAGGTCCTGCGCGCTGCGGGGCGCGTCCGAGCCCACGGCCGCCGTGCCGTACAGGAAGCTGAAGGCGATCGCGCCGGTCGCCACCCAGGCGCCCTGCGGGTCCTTGAACTTGTCGTAGACCTTGGAGAAGCCGGCGGGCTTGTAGTGCAGCAGCCGGCCCTGCTCCTTCCAGCGGTCGAAGTCCTGGAGCGTCTGCAGCTGTACGACGTCGGGGACGAGGGTGTCGGTGGCGAACTGGTTGTCGACGCGGACGTCGTGGTACTTGCTGTAGTCGACGATCAGCGTGAGGTCGATGTCGGGGAAGCGCGCCTTGAAGCCGGCCTTGGTGCCGTCCTGCTGGGTCGGGGTGTCGCCACCGGCGTACACGACGAGCTTCCCGCCCTCCGCGCGAGCCGCTCGGTACAGCTCGTCGAGCGTCCGGGTCTCCTCGGAGCCGGTCGAGTGTCGTGACGCCAGGGGAGAAGCCGACGCCGGGACCGCCGAGGCCCCGAGAACGCCTGCTCCCAGGGCGGCACCGGCACCGACGGAAAGGACGTGCCGTCGGCTGGGGAGACTGGACATGGGGGAAGAGCCTCTCTGCAGGGGGTGTGGGAGGTCGGGGCGCCACAGACCATGGTCATTGTGGGGCGGGAGCCGTTGGCTCCGCGTCGCCCGAACGGTGCGCGAAGACCACCGGAGGATGGAACCGGCGTTCAACCCTTTGATTGAACGCCGCTGTTCCCCCCGGTACCCATGAGCGCGCCCCTCACCTCACGCGCAGGGCCGCGCACGTGCCGACGGTGGCGCGTTCGTCAACGCGTCTTCCGGCGCGGGCTGGAGCGGCTCGCCCGGGGTGTGACAGCGATGCGCGCCTGCTCGATATGCCTTTCCTTGACGGGACGTGTTCACAGCTCGGGGACCCGCCCCTGAGCCGGTGACCTCGCGGGGCTTTCACCACGAAGTACCGGGTCGGACGACACGTCAGGGGCGCAACAGCGTCTTGATCGCGCGGCGTTCGTCCATCGCCCGGTAGCCCTCCGCGGCCGCGGACAGGGGCAGGGTGTGGTCGAAGACGCGGCCGGGGTTGATGCGCCCGGTCATGACGCGGTCGACGAGGTCCGGCAGGAAACGGCGCACGGGGGCGGGGCCGCCCTGCACGGCGACGTGGGAGTAGAACAGCGCAGCGCCGTCGAGGGTGACGCCGTGCGGGACGCCGGTGATGCCCACGCCGCCGCCCGGGCGGGTGGACTTCAGGGCCTGCTGGGTGGACTGGTCGGTGCCGACGCACTCCAGGACCCGGTCCGCGCCGATGCCGCCGGTGAGGTCCTTGACGCGGGCCACGCCCTCGTCGCCGCGTTCGGTGACGATGTCGGTCGCGCCGAACTCGGTGGCCAGCTGCCGGCGGTTCGCGTGGCGGGACATGGCGATGATGCGTTCGGCGCCGAGTTCACGGGCGGCCAGGACGGCGGAGAGACCGACGGCTCCGTCGCCGACGACGGCGACGGTGTCACCCGGCCGCACCCCGGCGGCGACCGCGGCCCACCATCCGGTGCCCATGACGTCGGAGCAGGCGAGCAGGTCGGGGACCTGGGCGTCGGTGGGCAGTTCGGGCGTGGCGACCAGGGTGCCGTCCGCGTGCGGGATACGGATGTACTCGGCCTGGCAGCCGCCGACGAACTCGCGGTGGAGGCAGTTGCTGGGAAAGCCGTTGACGCAGTTGGGGCACGTGCCGTCACTGGCGAAGAACGAGCCGACGACGAACTGGCCCGTCCGCACGGTGGTGACCTCGCCGCCCACCTCCTCGACGATGCCGACGTACTCGTGGCCGACGGGGGCGGGATCCTTGGCGGGGTTGATGCCGCGGTAGTCCCACAGGTCGGAACCGCACACGCAGGTGGCGAAGGTGCGGATCACGGCGTCGGTGGGTTCGAGGATCCTCGGAATGTCGCGTTCCTCGACGCGGATGTCTTTCGGGCCGTAGAGGACTGCTGCGCGCATGGCGGGGTGCTCCTTGCTGTCTCGTGTGGGGTGGTCTGAGGCTTCTTGTGCGTACGGGGTTGTGCGGGCGATCACCTGGCGCGGTGTGTTCGGGTGCCCATGCGCGGTGCGGCCAGGGCCGCGAGGATCGCGATGACGGCGGCCAGGGCCAGGCTGACGCGCAGCCCGTGCTGGAAGCCGGCCCGGGCGGAGATCAGGGCACCGAAGACGGCCACCGCCAGGGCGCCCCCGATCTGACGGCTCGTGTTGAACACCCCGCTCGCCGTGCCGGTCTGCTCGGCGGGCACGTGCTCCAGGAGCAGCACGGTGGTCGCGGGCATCACCAGCGGACCGGCCATGCCGACGGGGATCAGCAGCAGTGCGCTCGCCCACACCGGCACCGAGGCGGGTACCACGGCCAGGGTGAGGGAACCGGCGGCGATCAGGACCAGCCCGGCGACGACCGGGACGCGCGGCCCGGTGCGTTCGGCGATGCGCGCGGCGAACGGCGTCAGGGAGGCGCTGAGCAGCATCATCGGCAGGAACGCGATCCCGGCGCCCAGCGCGGACAGACCGTGCTGCTGCTGGAAGTAGAGGGAGAAGACGAACGGCAGCCCGTAGAAACCGACCATGAACGCGAACCCGATGCCGGTGGCGACGACGACGGTCGGTGACCGGAACAGCGTGAGCGGCACCATCGGGTGGGCCACCTTCGCCTGCGCGATCACGAACGCGGCCAGCGCGAGGACAGCGAGAGCCAGCGAGGCCAGTACCCGCGGTGCGGTGAAACCGGCGTCGCCCGCCTCGATCGCCCCGAAGGTGAGACCTCCCATCGCCAGGACGGCCGTGAACTGCCCGATCCGGTCGAACGGGGCCGGTCGGGTCGGCGAGTGCGGGGTGCGGGAAACGAGCAGCAGAGTGAGGGCGCCGACCGGCAGGTTGATCCAGAAGATCATCCGCCAGGAGGCCAGGCTCAGCAGTCCGCCGAGCACGGGTCCGGCCGCCGCCGCCACGGCTCCGCCCATCGCCCACACGCCCACCGCGCGCGCCCGGCGGGCCGGGTCGGGGAACGCCTGGCGCACCAGGGCCATGGAGGTCGGCATGGTGACGGCCGCTCCGACGCCCTGCACCACGCGGGCGGCGACGAGCACCGGCAGGGTCGGGGCCAGTCCGCAGGCCACCGAGGCGACGACGAACAGGATCAGGCCGCCGGCGAAGGCCCTGCGCGCGCCGATCCGGTCCGACAGGGCACCGGCGGACAGCAGCAGCGCGGCGAACATCAGCGTGTAGGCGTCGACCACCCACTCCAGGCCGGTGATCCCGCCGCCCAGCGCGTCGCGGATCGAGGGCAGGGCGACGTTCACGATCGTCGCGTCGAGGGTGATCACGAAGAAGCCGAGAACCGCGGCCGCCAGCGTCGCCGTGGCGTGCCGGTCCGTTCCGGGCGTGCCCGCCTCCGACGACCGGTGCGAGGAAGCGGTGAGAGGCATGTCGGAGCGTGCTCCTTCCGTGCGGGGGACGGGTGCCGGGCCCGCTGACCCGGTTGCCCGTCCACGGAACCACGCACGCTGACTGAACTGGGAGTCCTTGTCGGGAGAGGTACTGGCAGGGACCCCCGCACCTGACAGCGACCCCGCACCGCGGTGTCCTACGCTGAATCCGTGCCGACCGAGCGTGTCCGCGAGGACATCCGTACGTTCCTGACCAGCCGACGTGCCCGCATCACTCCGCAGCAGGCCGGCCTGCCCGACTTCGGCGGGCGGCGCCAGGTCAGCGGGCTGCGGCGGTCGGAGGTCGCCCAGCTCGCCGCGATCAGCGTCGAGTACTACACCCGTCTGGAACGCGGCAACGTCGGCGGGGTCTCCGAGGAGATCCTGGACGCCCTCGTCGGCGCCCTTCACCTCGACGACGTCGAACGTGCCCACCTGGCCGCCCTGTTCCGCGCGGCCAACGCCCCCCACCGCGCCGCCGAACGGGACGGTGGCGCCTCGCACGTGCGCGACAGCGTCCAGCAGGTCCTCGACGCCATGACCGGCGCGGTCGCCTTCGTCCGCAACGCCCACCTCGACGTCCTCGCCACCAACCGACTCGCCCGCGTGCTCTACGAAGAGGCCCTGGACACCGGCGAACAGCCCCCCAACCTCGCTCGGTTCGTGTTCCTCGACCCGCGGGCACGCCGCTTCTACCGCGACTGGGACGGCATCGCCCACGACGCCGTCGGCAGTCTGCGCGCCGAGTCGGCCCGTACGCCCGGCAACACCGAGCTCGCCGACCTCGTAGACGACCTCGCGACCCTGAGCCCCGAGTTCGCCAAGGGCTGGGACGCGCACGACGTGGAGTACTACCGCAGCGGCCGACAGCGCTTCCACCACCCCGCCGTCGGCGATCTCGACCTCGACTACGACGCCCTCGAGATCCCCGCCGACCCGGGCCTGACGATCGTCACGTACACCCTCGCCTCGACATCGCCGTACGCTCCCGCGTTCCGCGCGCTGCGACATCACACCGCAACCGTTACCCGCCCCTGAGGCCACCCGGACTTTGTCCTGCACGTGGAAAAAGAGCGGCGTTACTCGTGCGTAAGTACTTCACAGCCTGGAAAATGGTTGTTACGTTCCTTCCCGAGAGCCCGGCCACGGACGAGGGGAGGGATTGTGCGACGGATGACCGCTCGGCCTGAGAACGCGCATCAAGCACGACTGCTTCGCCTGCTGTGTGACAACGGATCCCACTCCCGTGCACAGCTGGGCGATCTGGTGGACCTGTCCCGGTCGAAGCTGGCGGTCGAGGTGGACCGGCTGCTGGAGACGGGACTGGTCGTCGCGGACGGTCTGGCTCCCTCCCGGGGCGGCAGGCGGTCGCACAACATCCGGCTCGCACCGACCCTGCGTTTCCTCGGTGTCGACATCGGTGCCACATCGATCGATGTCGCCGTGACGAACGCGGAGTTGGAGGTCCTGGGCCACCTCAACCAGCCCATGGACGTCCGCGAGGGCCCGGTCGCGCTCTTCGAGCAAGTCCTCGCGATGGCAGCGAAGTTGAGGGCATCGGGGCTCGCGGAGGGGTTCGACGGCGCCGGTATCGGCGTCCCCGGACCGGTCCGCTTCCCCGAGGGTGTCCCCGTGGCCCCGCCGATCATGCCCGGCTGGGACGGCTTCCCCGTACGGGAGGCGCTCAGCCAGGAACTCGGCTGCCCGGTGATGGTCGACAACGACGTGAACCTCATGGCGATGGGGGAGCAGCACGCGGGCGTCGCACGCTCCGTGGGCGACTTCCTCTGCGTCAAGATCGGCACCGGCATCGGCTGTGGCATCGTCGTCGGCGGTGACGTCTACCGGGGGACGACCGGTAGCGCCGGCGACATCGGCCATATCCAGGTGGAACCGGAGGGCCGCGCATGTGTGTGCGGCAACCGGGGTTGTCTGGAAGCCCACTTCAGCGGGGCGGCCCTCGCCCGGGACGCCGTGGAGGCGGTCGAGCAGGGGCGGTCGGCGGAACTCGCCGCACGGCTGGAGGCGGCCGGGCGGCTGTCGGCCGAGGACGTGTCGGCGGCCGCGGCGGCTGGGGACGCGGTGGCCCTGGAGCTGATCAGGGAGGGCGGGAAACGACTGGGGCAGGTCATCGCCGGACTTGTCAGCTTCTTCAATCCGGGGCTGGTGGTGATCGGCGGCGGGGTGACCGGGCTCGGGCACACGCTGCTGGCCAGCGTCCGGACCCAGGTGTACCGGCAGTCGCTGCCGCTCGCCACGCGCAATCTGCCCATTGTGCTGGGTGAGTTGGGACCGGCGGCCGGAGCCATCGGCGCCGCCCGGCTCATCAGCGACCACATCTTCTCTCCGGCCTGACCGCAGTCCGGCCCGGCCGGCGACGGACCACTATGCGCGCCATCGCGATCCCGTGGCGCGACCACGACCGAGCGTCGCCGCGACCCCGTCGGCGATCCGCCCCACCTGTCGCGCCCGGGCAACCCCACGGCGCCCTCGTCACACCCGTAACGCCACGGCCTCAACCAGCGCATGACGGCCCCGCCCCTACCCGGTCGCCGGGCCTCCGGCCTGCCCAACTCGGCTTCCCCACACCGGCTTTCAGCCCCAGGGACCGCCGGAGCCGCCCCTGTACCCGACCACTCTGCCCAGCCCTGCCCTGCCCGCTGACGGCCCGCATCCGCCGAGGGGACTTCTCATGGCATCACCACCACCCCTGCTCACCATGTCCGGAATCACCAAGTCGTTCCCGGGCGTTCGCGCCCTGGACGGTGTGGATCTCGAAGTCAGAGCCGGCGAGGTCCACTGCCTCCTCGGCCAGAACGGGGCCGGCAAGTCGACCCTGATCAAGGTGCTCGCCGGCGCCCACCAGCCCGACGACGGTGAGATCACCTGGCAGGGCGAGCCCGTGACCCTGGGGTCGCCGATCGCCGCCATGCGGCTGGGCATCGCCACCATCTACCAGGAACTCGACCTGATCGAGGGGCTGTCCGTCGCCGAGAACGTCTACCTCGGGCACGAGCCGACCTCCGCGGGGTTCATCGTGCGCGGCTCCGCGGCCCGTACGGCGACCTCGGAGCTGCTGAGTCGTCTGGGGCACGCGGAGATCGATCCCTCCCGGCTGGTCGGCGAGTTGTCGGCGGCGCAGCAGCAGATCGTCTCCATGGCCCGCGCGCTGTCCCACGAGGTCCGGCTGATCGTGATGGACGAGCCGTCCGCGGCGCTCGACCCCGAAGAGGTGGACAACCTCTTCCGGATCGTCGGCGATCTGACGGCGGACGGTGTCGCCGTCATCTACATCTCCCACCGCCTGGAGGAGATCCGCCGCATCGGCCACCGGGTCACGGTCCTGAAGGAGGGCCGGTCGGTCGCGGGCGGCCTGCCCGCCGAGTCGACCCCCACCCAGGAGGTCGTGGCCCTGATGACCGGGCGGAACGTGGAGTACGTCTTCCCCGACCGCCCCGCGGCCGGGTTCGCCGCGGCGCGGGAGCCGGTGCTGAAGGTCGAAGGGCTGAGCAGGCGAGGGGAGTTCGCCCCCGTAGATCTGGAGCTGCGCCCCGGCGAGATCGTCGGCCTCGCCGGACTCGTCGGCTCGGGACGCTCCGAGATCCTGGAGACGATCTACGGTGCCCGCAAGCCCGACGCGGGCCGTGTCCTCGTAGACGGAACACCCCTGCGCCCCGGCAGTGTCCGCGCCGCCGTCAGCGCAGGCATCGGTCTCGCGCCCGAGGAACGCAAGGCGCAGGCGCTGCTGATGCTGGAGTCCGTCAGCAGCAACGTCTCGGTCTCCACGCTCTCCCGGTTCGCCCGCGCGGGCTGGCTCGACCGGCGTACCGAGCGCGCCGCCACGCACCAGGCGGTACGGGAACTCTCGCTGCGGCCGGACAATCCCGATGCCGCGATCAGGACGCTGTCCGGCGGCAACCAGCAGAAGGCCGTGCTCGCGCGCTGGCTGTTGCGGGGCTGCAAGGTCCTGCTGCTGGACGAGCCGACCCGGGGTGTCGACATCGGCGCCCGGGCGGAGCTCTACGCGGTGATCCGCCGGCTGGCCGACGAGGGCCTGGCCGTACTTCTCGTGTCCAGTGAGGTGCCCGAGGTCCTGGGGCTCGCCGACCGGGTGCTGGTGCTGCGGGAAGGCAGCGTCGTCCACACGGCGGACGCCCGGGAGCTCGACGAGCACCGCGTACTCGATCTTGTGATGGAAGGGAGCCCGACGCCATGACACAGCCGGCCACCGCGGCGCACGAGGATGCGCCGACGCCCACCGCCAAGTCCGCGGGCAGGCAGGGGAGTTCACGCCGACCGGGGCCGCGCTGGGACGTGCGCACCCTGTCGTTGCTCGGCTTCCTCGCCGTCCTCGTGGTCGTCGGGGGGATCACCGCACCGGACGAGTTCCTCGCGACGAGCAACCTCCAACTCGTCCTCACCCAGGCGTCCGTGATCGGCGTCGTCACCGTCGGCATGACGTTCGTCATCACCAGCGGCGGGATCGACCTGTCGGTCGGCGCGATGGTGGCGCTCGCCTCGGTGTGGGCGACGACCGTGGCCACCCAGGAGTTCGGCTTCGCGGGCATCCTGTTCACCGCGCTGGTCGTCGGGGTGGGCTGCGGTCTCGTGAACGGTCTGCTGATCGCCTACGGCAGGATGGTGCCGTTCATCGCGACGCTGGCCATGCTCGCCTCGGCCCGGGGTCTCGCACTGCAGATCACGGACGGCAGCACGCAGATCGTGAGCGTCTCGTCGGTGCTCGACCTGGGCGCCAGGGACTCCTACATCCTCGGTATCCCGCCCCTGGTCCTGATCTTCGCCGCGGTCACCGTCATCGGCTGGCTGGTGCTCAACCGCACCACCTTCGGCCGCCGCACCGTCGCCGTCGGCGGCAACGCGGAAGCGGCCCGGCTCGCCGGCATCGACGTGCGCCGCCAGCGCCTGTACCTGTACCTGTTGTCCGGACTGTGCTGCGGTATCGCCGCGTTCATGCTGATCGTGCTCGCCGGCTCGGGCCAGAACACCAACGGGAACCTCTACGAGCTGGACGCCATCGCCGCGGCGATCATCGGCGGCACCCTGCTCAGTGGCGGCCGGGGCACCATCGTCGGCTCCGTCCTCGGTGTCCTGATCTTCACCACGATCACCAACATCTTCGCGCTGAACAACCTCGAGACCGCTGTCCAGCAGATCGCCAAGGGCGCGATCATCGTCGCCGCCGTCCTGGTCCAGCGCCGCTCGCCGCACGGCCGCGACACCTGACGCCCGTGCCGACACCGCCGGAACGCCGTCCCTGACACGGCAGTTCGGCACCCCCACGGCCTCCGTCCGGCCCCCCACAGCCTCCGTCCGACACCCACCGCCCAGTCGAAGGGTCGATCCGCCATGGCAAGAAACCCCGCCACCAGCCGCAGGGCACTGCTGTTCGGCACCGCCGCCGTCTCCGCCGGCGCCCTGCTCACGGCCTGCACCAGCAACGAGCCCAAGGACCAGGCCCAGGCCGCCGACAACGCCGCCCCGGTCGCCGATGACAAGCCCGGCAAGCAGGTCACCATCGGCTTCGCGGGCCCGCAGGCCGACCACGGCTGGCTCAACGCCATCAACTCCAACGCCAAGTCGCGGGCGAAGAAGTACTCCGACGTCACCCTGGAGATCACCGAGGGTTCCAACGACACCGCCCAGCAGATCGGCCAGGTCCAGACGCTGATCAACAAGAAGGTCGACGTCCTGGTGATCCTGCCGGCCGACGGCAAGGCCCTCACCCAGGTCGGCCTCCAGGCCATGCGGGCCGGCATCCCCGTCGTCAACCTGGACCGCGTCTTCGCCTCCCCGCAGGCGTACCGCTGCTGGATCGGCGGCGACAACTACGGCATGGGCCTCAACGCCGGCCACTACATCGGCGAGCAGCTCAAGGACAAGAAGAACGCCAAGGTCGTCGAACTCGCCGGCCTCGACAACCTCGAACTGACCCAACAGCGCACCAAGGGCTTCGACGACGCCCTGAAGAACTACCAAGGCCCGCACGGGCTCTGTGACGGTCCCCAGGGGCCAC
>NZ_JBEYVC010000148.1:0-26729 GCF_040643855.1 Streptomyces sp. NPDC047072
GGTTTATCAACACGCGGGGGGGCGCCGGGGGGGGGGGGGGCGGGGAGGGGGCCCGCCGGGTCCCCAGGGTGGAGGGGCCCACCTGCTTCTACGCCCTGTCGGTCCTCGGCGGACAGGGCGACGCCGTGGACGGGATCACCGCCGCGCAGCCGCCCACGAGCGCCGCCGCGGGCGGCAAGGGCGTGGACGCCGACGCCCTGATCGCGTCCGTGCGGGCCCGGACCGCCGACGCCGACATGGGGTCGAACGCGATCGCGTTCAGCGGCGCCACCACGGCGAACGGCCGCGGTCTGCTGCTGGGCAACCCGCACTACCCGTGGCAGGGCGGCCGCCGCTTCTGGCAGTCGCAGCAGACCATTCCCGGCGAACTCGACGTCGCCGGCGGCTCACTGCTCGGCTCACCGACGATCTCCATCGGCTACAACTCCCATGTGGCGTGGAGCCACACCGTCTCGACGGGCGTCCCGTTCAACCTCACCCGGCTGACCCTCGACCCGGCCGACCCGACTGTCTACCTGGTGGACGGCAAACAGGAGCGGATGACGAAGCGGTCCGTGACGGTGGCGGTCAAGGGCGGCGCCCCGGTGACGCTCACCCAATGGTGGACGCGTTACGGCCCGGTCGTCGCCGATCCCCAGGGGCAGCCCCCGTTGCCCTGGACGGCCACGACGGCGTATGCGCTCAACGACCCGAACGCCGTCAACCTGCGGTTCGCCGACACCTCGCTCGACTTCAGCAGGGCGCGCTCCACGGCGGACGTCAAGGCGTCCCTCGACCGGCACCAGGGCCTCCCCTGGGTGAACACCATCGCGGCGGACTCCTCCGGGCACTCCCTGTACACGCAGTCGCAGGTGCTGCCCCGGATCACCGACGATCTCGTGAGCCGGTGCTCCACCGACCTCGGCAGGCTCACCTACCCGGCGGCCGGTCTCGCGGTCCTCGACGGCTCCCGGGGCGACTGCGCGCTCGGCAGTGACGCCGACGCCGTACAGCCCGGCATCTTCGGGCCCGCCCGGATGCCCACGCTCAAGGACGCGCCGTACGCGGAGAACTCCAACGACAGCGCCTGGCTGGCCAATGCCGAGCGGCCGCTGACGGGGTACGAGCGGATCTTCGGCACGGTCGGGACGCAGCGCTCGCTGCGCACCCGGGGCGCGATCGAGGACGTGGCGGCACTGGCCGAGCGCGGCGGGCTGACCGTACGGGACCTTCAGCGGCAGGAGTTCACGAACCGGGTGCCCGCGGGCGCCCTGGCCGCGGCCGACGCGGCGAAGGCGTGCGCCGCGCTGCCCGGCGGGACGGCGACGGCCAGCGACGGCAAGGCGGTGGACGTCGGCGCGGCCTGTCCGGTGCTCGCGGACTGGGACCGGACCATGAACACCGACAGCCGGGGCGCGCTGCTCTTCGACCGGTTCTGGCGGAAGCTGACGGCCACGGTGCCGGCGGCCCAGCTCTGGAAGGTGCCCTTCTCGGCGGCGGACCCGGTCCGTACGCCCCACACGCTCAACACCGCCGCGCCCGGCTTCACGACGGCTCTCGCGGACGCGGTGACCGAGCTGCGGGCGGCGGGCATTCCGCTCAACTCGCCGCTCGGTGAGCACCAGTTCGTCGTCCGGGGCGGTCAGCGCATCGCCGTGCCGGGCGGCACGGAGAGGCTGGGGGTCTGGAACAAGATCGAGCCGGTGTGGAATCCGGCGGGCGGCGGGTACACCGAGGTGACCATGGGGTCGAGCCACATCCAGGCCGTCGGCTGGGACGGCGGCGGCTGCCCGGTGGCTCGAACGCTGCTGACGTACTCCCAGTCGTCGAACCCGGACTCGCCGCACTACGGCGACCAGACACGGCTGTTCTCGACGGAGCGGTGGGTGACGTCCAGGTTCTGCGAGAAGGACATCCTGTCGTCGCCGGGGCTGCGGGTGGTCCGGGTCCGTTCCTGAGGTTCCGAGGCTCACACCGGCCGGGAGCGCCCCTCCCAGTACGGGTCCCGAAGGCGTCGCTTGTACAGCTTGCCGTTGGGGTCCCGGGGCATCTCGGTGATGAAGTCGACGCTCTTCGGGCGCTTGTAGCCCGCGAGGCGTTCGGCGCAGTGGGCGAGGAGGTCGGCGGCCAGGTCCGGCCCGGGGGTGTGCCCCGGGGCCGGCTCCACCACCGCCTTGACCTCCTCGCCCCAGTCGTCGTGCGGGATACCGAAGGCGGCGGCGTCCGCGACGGCGGGGTGCTGGAGCAGGACGGACTCGATCTCGGCGGGGTAGATGTTGACGCCGCCCGAGATGATCATGTCGATCTTGCGATCGCGGAGGAAGAGGTAGCCGTCCTCGTCGAGGTAGCCGAGGTCGCCGACGGTGAAGAAGTCGCCGATGCGGTTCTTCTTCGTCTTGTCCTCGTCCTTGTGGTAGGCGAAACCGCCGGTGTTCATCTTCAGGTACACGGTGCCGAGTTCACCGGCGGGCAGCCGGTTGCCGTCGTCGTCGAAGACGGCGAGTTCGCTGATGGGCCAGGCCTTGCCGACCGTGCCGGGCTTCTTCAGCCAGTCCTCGGCGGTCGCGAAGGCACCACCGCCCTCGCTGGCCGCGTAGTACTCCTCCACACAGGGCCCCCACCAGTCGAGCATCGCCCGCTTCACATGGTCCGGGCAGGGGGCGGCGCCGTGGATGGCGTGCCGCATGGACGAGACGTCGTAGCGCGCCCGGACGTCCTCGGGGAGCGCGAGCAGGCGGTGGAACTGCGTCGGGACCATATGGGTGTGGGTGCACCGGTGGGCGTCGATCAGCCGGAGCATCTCCTCGGGCGTCCACTTGTCCATCAGGACCAGCGGGTGCCCGATGTGCAGGGACGCGGCGGCGAACTGGAGGACGGCCGTGTGGTAGAGCGGCGAGCAGACGAGGTGGACGTTGTCGTCGAAGGGCCGGATGCCGAAGATGCCGAGGAAGCCGCCGAGGTAGGCCTCCTCGGGCAGCTTGCCGGGCAGCGGCCGGCGGATACCGCGCGGGCGGCCCGTCGTACCCGAGGTGTAGTTCATGACCCAGCCGAGTTCGCGGTCGGCGGGTGCCGACTCCGGCTGTCCGTCGAGGAGTTCGGCGTACGGCCGGAAGCCCTCGACCTCGCCGACGGCGTACCGGTGGGTCGCCGGGAGGCCCGCCTCCTCGGCCGCGTGCCGTGCCGCGTCGGCGAAGCGTTCGTGGGCGAGGAGCACCTTGGCGCCCGAGTCCGCGACGATCCAGGCGATCTCGGGGGCGACGAAGTGATGGTTGATCGGGACGAGGTAGAAGCCTGCCTGGCTGGCGGCGAGGTGCGCGGTGAAGAACTCGGCGCTGTTGGGCAGGACCACGGCGAAGGCGTCGCCGCGTTCCAGTCCGGCCGCGCGCAGACCGTGGACGAGTTGGTTGGCGGCGGCGTGCAGGCGGCCCGCGGTCCAGGCCGTGCCGTCGGGGGCGACGAGGACCGTACGCGACGGGTCCTGTGCGGCTTGGGCCCAGAAGCCCGCGGGGGGTGTGCTCGTCACTGGCCGCTCCTTCCGGCGATGCGGTTGATGCGATCGACGGCTCGCTCGAAGCCGCGGGTGAGGTCGTCGAAGACCGCCTGGACGCTCCGTTCGCTGGTCATCCGGCCGACGATCTGCCCGACGGGCGTACCCAGCAGCGGCTCGACCTCGTACTTCTGGATCCGGGAGACGGCCTCGGCGACCAGCAGCCCCTGGAGGGGCATGGGCAGGGTGCCGGGTCCGTCGGCGGAGTCCCAGGCGTCGGTCCATTCCGTACGGAGCTGGCGAGCCGGTTTCCCGGTCAGGGCCCGGGAGCGCACGGTGTCGCCGGACCCGGCGGCGAGGAGTTTCTCGATCAGCTTGGGCGAGGGCAGTTCGGCCTCTGTGGTGGTCAGCCACATGGAGCCCAGCCACACACCCTGGGCGCCGAGGGCCAGTGCCGCCGCCACCTGCTGTCCGCTGCCGATCCCGCCCGCGGCGAGCACGGGCAGCGGGTCCACGGCGTCCACGACTTCGGGGGTGAGGACCATGGAGGCGATCTCTCCGGTGTGGCCGCCGGCCTCGTAGCCCTGCGCGACCACGATGTCGATGCCGGCCTCCTTGTGCTTGACCGCGTGCCGGGCGCTGCCCGCGAGGGCGGCGACCAGGACGTCGTGCCGGTGGGCGCGGTCGACGATGTCGGCGGGCGGCGAGCCGAGGGCGTTGGCGAGGAGGCGGATCGGGTAGTCGAAGGCGACGTCGAGCTGGCTGCGGGCGACCTGCTCCATCCAGCCGGTGATGCGCCAGCCCGAGGCCTCGCCCTCGGCGAGTTCGGGCACCCCGTACTTGGCGAGGGTCTCCCGGACGAACTCCCGGTGCTCCTCGGGGATCATCGCCTCGACGTCGGCCTCGGACACGCCCTCGACCTTCTTGGCGGGCATGACGACGTCCAGGCCGTAGGGCTTGCCGTCGACGTGGGCCTCGATCCAGTCGAGGTCGCGCTTGAGTTCGTCGGGCGCCGTGTAGCGGACCGCGCCGAGCACACCGAAGCCGCCGGCCCGGCTGATGGCCGCGGCGACGGCGGGGAACGGCGTGAAGCCGAAGACGGCGTGCTCGACTCCCAGTTTCTTGCTCAGCTCCGTCTGCATGGCCGCAGGATGCCGCAGTCCTCCGGACGACGGAAGAGGTTTTCTGATGCTCCGTCAGATAAATCGCCGACCGCGTGCAGTGATCCGCGCGGGCAGTCTCAGTACGGTGTGCGAGTGACCGGAGACACGGCAGGTGGACTGAATCGGCGTCAACTCGGCAGACGCGTACTGGCGTTGGGCGGCGCCCTCATGGTCGCCCCCTTCCCCGCGGGACCTGCCGAAGCGGCCGCCCCGTCGCGGCACACCGTTCTCCGGCACGGCCCTGCCGAGCGCGCCGGACTCCTTCCCGCACACCTGGACCGCCTCGTCACCGACGCCGAGGCGTTCCTCGGCCCCTCCCCCACGCACCCCTGGTACGCGGGTGCCGTCCTGCTCGCCGGCCGTGGCGGCACGGTGGCCCTGCACCAGCCGATCGGCATGGCAGTGCGCTATCAGGCGTACGACGAGAAGACGGACACCGGCGTCGAGTTCCCGGCCGACCAGCAGATCCCCATGGCCGAGGACACCGTCTTCGACCTGGCCTCGGTGTCGAAGCTGTTCACCTCGCTCCTCGCCGTCCAGCAGATCGAGCGGGGCGCGCTGGAACTGGAGGGGAAGGTCGCCGCGTACCTCCCCGAGTTCGGTGCGGCGGGCAAACAGGACATCACGATCCGTCAGCTCCTCACCCATACCTCGGGGTTCAGATCATGGATCCCGCTGTACAACGCGCCGACGTACGAGGGAAAGCTCCAACTCATCTGGAACCAGGCCCCGATCAGCCCGCCGGGCACCGCGTACCTCTACTCGGACCTCAACCTGATCTCCCTCCAGCTGGTGTTGGAGCGGATCACCGGCCGGACACTCGACGTCCTTCTCCGCGAGGAGATCACCGGCCCGCTCGGCCTGGGCCACACCCGCTACAACCCGCTCGTCTCCTGGAAGCCGCGGATCGCCGCCACCGAGGACGCCCGCAAGCCCTGGTCGGGGCTTGACCGCGGGCTGGTGTGGGGCGAGGTGCACGACGAGAACGCCTTCAGCCTCGGCGGGGTCGCGGGGCACGCCGGGGTGTTCTCCACGGCCTGGGATCTGGCCGTGCTGGGGCGGACGCTGCTCAACGGCGGCGCGTACGGCAGGGCCCGCATCCTGCGCCCGGAGTCGGTGGAGCTGATGTTCACCGACTTCAACACCGCCTTCCCCGGCGACGAGCACGGTCTCGGCTTCGAGCTCTACCAGCACTGGTACATGGGCGCGATGGCCACTCCGCGCACGGCGGGCCACACCGGCTTCACCGGCACCTCGCTGGTCCTCGACCCGACCACCGACTCCTTCCTGATCGTCCTCGGCAACTCCGTGCATCCGGTGCGCACTTGGCGATCGGGTTCCGCGCCCCGGGTGGCCGCCGGGAACAACATGGCGCGCGCGGTGGCGGTACGGCCCCGGTACGGCCGTACCGCATGGTTCTCGGGGATGGCGAGCGCGACGAACGCCACCCTCGCGCTGCCCGCGCTCGACACGTCGGCGGGGGACGCGCGTCTGCGGTGCGCCCTGTGGTGGGACATCGAACCCGCCGCGGACGTACTGGCGTTGGAGGCCACGACGGACGGCGGCGCCACCTGGCAGGCGGTCCCGTTCACCGCCGGAGGGCAGGAATACCCGGCGGGGACGGCCACCGGCTGGTCGGGGCGCGTCTGGCACCGGCTCAGCGCCGACCTCCCGGCACACCCCGAACTGGCCTTGCGCTGGCGGTACTCGACCGACCGGCTGTACGTCGGCCGGGGAGTCTACGTCGACGGGCTACGCGTCCGGACACCGGAAGGCGTCCTCTTCGACGAGGCGCGACCTGCCGACGGCACACGGATCGAGGCCAACGGGTGGGCCGCGTCCGGGGATTGAGCGGTCAGCCGGGAACGTGGAGCTGCTGGGTACCCACGACCGCCAGCAGCCGCAGGGCCTCCTCGGCCGGTGAGCCGGGGGTCGCCGTGTAGATGACCACCCGTTGGTCGCGGTCGGCGATGTCGAGGACGTCGCAGTTGACGGTGACGGGCCCGACCACCGGGTGGTCGAAGGTCTTCTGGAGCGCGGGGCGGGACGTGACGTCGTGGGCGGCCCACAGGCGCGCGAACTCCGCGCTCCCTTCCAGGAGTTCCGCCACCAGGGCGCTCAGCTCCGGGTCGTCGGGGTAGCGGGCGGTGGCCGCGCGCAGCTGCTGGGCCGAGGCGTGCGCGAACTCCTCGCCGTCCGAGACGCCGTAGAGCCGCCGTCCCTCCGGGTGGGGGCCGAGGAAGGCGCGCCGAACGAGGTTGCGGTCGCGGCGGGGGACGGCGGAGAAGTCCTCCATGAGTGCCGCGGCCAGGTCGTTCCAGGCGATGACCTCGTAGCTCGCGGAGATGACGAACGCGGCGGCCTGCGGCAGCCGGTGCAGCAGGTCGACGATGCTCTGCCGCACCTCGCGGGACGGGCCGGGCGGCAGGCCCGGCGGGGTGCCGGCGAGGTGGTGGAGGTGGTCGCGTTCGGCGTCCGACAGGCGCAGGGCGCGGGCGACCTGGGCCAGGACCTCGCGGGAGGGGCGGGGAGCGCGGGCCTGCTCCAGGCGGGTGTAGTACTCGGTGGAGATGTACGCCAGCTGCGCCACCTCCTCGCGGCGCAGCCCCGGTGTGCGGCGGCGCGGCCCGGCGGGCAGCCCCACGTCGGCCGGGCCGATGCGCTCGCGTCGGCTGCGGAGGAATTCGGCCAGTTCTCGTCGGTCCACCTGTCCAGTGTGCGGGGCGCCTATGGGGTGCAGCCAGGTACCGGTGATGCCTGGATGGGCCACGCGGTCGGGCGCAGGCTCGACGGCATGACCAACACCACCATCACCCCGCTGCTCGCCGACAAGGTCGCCTTCGTCACCGGTGCCGGGCGCGGCATCGGCGCGGCGGCCGCCCGGCTGTTCGCCCGGGAGGGCGCCCGTGTCCTCCTTGCCGCCCGCACGGAGGCCCAGCTCAAGGCCGTGACCGAGGGGATCCGGACGGCGGGCGGCACCGCCGAGTACGTGCTGTGCGACCTCGCCGATCCGGGGAGCGTCCGCGGCGCCGTCGACCGGGCCGTCGAGCTGTACGGCAGGCTCGACGTGGCCTTCAACAACGGGGCGACGGCCCAGGAACCGGGCCCCATGGACCAGCTGGCGGAAGCCGACTTCGACCATGTCGTCGCCGTCAATCTCAAGGGCCCCTGGGTGGCCATGAACGCCGAGATCGCCGCGATCCGGGCCACCGCCGGGACCGGCGCGATCGTCAACAACTCCAGTGTGGGCAGCCTGATGGCCAACCCCTGGCTGCCGGCGTACGGGGCCGCGAAGCGGGCGGTCAACAGCCTGACCGCGTCGGCGGCGGCCACGTACGGCCCGGAGGGCATCCGCGTCAACGCCGTCGCCCCCGGCGGGACCCTCACCGAGATGATCGAGGAGTGGCAGGCGAAGACCCCGGGTATCGTCGAACAGCTCGTCGCCGGGACACCGCTGGGCCGGATGGCGGCCCCCGAGGAGATAGCCGAGGCGGCGGCCTGGCTGCTGAGCGACCGGGCGTCCTTCGTCACGGGTGTCGTGCTCCAGGTGGACGGCGGCGGCAGGGCCTGACCGGCAGAACCAACCGCCGGCCCGGCACCGGCGCCCGACAGCAGCCGACGCCGGGCCAGCAAAACCTGACCGGCAACCCGACAGCAGCTCACCGCCGGGCGGCAGCACCTGACCGGCACCCCGGCACCAGCAGACCGCCGACCCGGCGGAACCTGACCGGCAACCCCGCGGCACCTACCCGGCAGCGCCCTCCAGCACCGCCATCGCCGCGTTGTGCCCCGGCACGCCGCTCACCCCTCCCCCGCGCACCGCGCCCGCCCCGCACAGCAGCACGTTCGCGTGGGCCGTCTCCACGCCCCAGCGTCCGACACCCTCCTGCGCGTAGGGCCAGGTCAGTTCGCGGTGGAAGATGTTGCCGCCGGGCAGGCGCAGGTCGCGTTCCAGGTCGAGCGGGGTCTTCGCCTCGATACAGGGTCGGCCGTCCGCGTCGGTGGCCAGGCAGTCGGCGATCGGCTCGGCCAGCACCGCGTCCAGCTGGGCCAGGGTCGACTTGAGGAGTTCCTCGCGTACGGCGTCGTTGTCCGGGGCGAAGAGGCGCGCGGGGGTGTGCAGGCCGAACAGCGTCAAGGTCTGGTAGCCCTGCGCGACCAGCTCCGGTCCGAGGATCGTCGGGTCGGTGAGGGAGTGGCAGTAGATCTCCGAGGGTGGGGCGGCGGGGAGTTCGCCGGCGGCGGCCTGGGCGTGGGCGGTGGCCAGCTGGTCGTAGCCCTCGGCGATGTGGAACGTGCCGGAGAAGGCCTCGCGCGGGTCGACCGAGGTGTCCCTCAGCCGTGGGAGGCGCTTGAGCAGCATGTTCACCTTGAGCTGGGCACCCTCCGCGGGGGCGGGCGGCTCGTTGCCGGTGAGGGCGGCCAGCGCCTGCGGGGAGGCGCCCACAAGGACGTGCCGTGCGGCGACGGTGCCCTCGCCGTCGGCCGTGCGATAGGCGACCTCCGCTGCCCTGCCGTCCGTCTCGATCCGTACGGCCTCGTGGCCGGTGGCGATCACCGCTCCCGCCTCGCGTGCCGCCGCGGCCAGGGCGTCGGTGAAGGCGCCCATACCGCCGACGGGCACGTCCCAGGCGCCGGTGCCACCGCCGATCACGTGGTAGAGGAAGCAGCGGTTCTGCTTGAGGGTGGGATCGTGGGCGTCGGCGAAGGTGCCGATCAGAGCGTCGGTGAGGACGACACCCCGGACCAGATCGTCAGCGAAACGGTCCTCCACGGCGACACCGATCGGTTCCTCGAACAGGACCCGCCATGCCTCCTCGTCGTCCACACGCGCGCGCAGCTCGTCCCGGGTGGGGAGCGGTTCGGTGAGGGTGGGGAACACTCGCTGGGCGACGCGGCCCGTCATGTCGTAGAACCGCTGCCAGGCCGCGTACTCCCGCTCCCCGCCGGTGAGCCGCGCGAAGGCCTCCCGGGTGCGCTCCTCGCCGCCTCCGACGAGCAGTCCGGTCGGCCGTCCCGCCCGTTCGACGGGGGTGTACGACGAGACCGTGCGCGTGCTGACGCGGAACTCCAGGCCGAGGTCGCGGACGATCTTGTCGGGCAGCAGGCTGACCAGGTAGGAGTAGCGCGAGAGCCGGGCGTCCACCCCGTCGAAGGGGCGGGTGGAGACGGCGGCGCCGCCGGTGGTGTCGAGCCGCTCCAGCACCAGCACGGACCGGCCGGCCCGGGCCAGGTAGGCGGCGGCGACCAGACCGTTGTGGCCGCCCCCGACGATGACGGCGTCGTAGCTGCGGTGTCCCTCGTGAGCAGGCATGGTTCTTCGTAACACGGGATGATCGGGGTCGGCCAGAGGGGAACTCTCGCAGGTCACGCCAGGCGACGTCTCCCACGTCACTGCACGCCCGAAGCCCGCTGCTGCCTTAGCACCGCGACCCTGCGGTACAGCTCCACCGCCTCCGCGCCCCGGCCCAGCTGTTCCAGGCAGTGCGCCTCGTCGTTGCGGCTGGCGAGGGTGTCGGGGTGGTCGGCGCCGAGGACGTGTTCGCGGGCGGTGGCGACCCGGCGGTATTCGGCGAGGGCGTCGGCCCAGCGGCCCAGCCAGCCGAGGCCGACGGCGACCTCGCGGCGGCTGACCAGGGTGTCCGGGTGTTCGGGGCCCAGGACGCGCTCGCGGATCGCGCAGACGTCACGGGACTCGGCGAGGGCCTCCTCCCAGCGGCCGAGGCGCCCGAGGTTGACGCCGAGGCCGTGGCGGGCGCGCAGGGTCTCGGGGTGGGCGGGACCGTGGACGCGGGTGCGGTCCTCGATGAGGTCGCGGTAGAGCTGGAGCGCCTCCGCGCTGCGGCCCAGGCGCCCGAGGCTGATGCCGACCTCGTAGCGGGCGGCGAGGGTGTCGGGATGGTCGGGTCCGAGGGCCTGGGCACGGGCCTCGGCGACCTCGTGGTAGGTCTGCAGGGCCTCCGCCCAACGGCCCAACTGGCCCAGCGCGTACGCGACTTCGTAACGGGTGACCAGCGTGTCGGGGTGCTGCGGTCCGAGCACCCGGGCGCGGGCGGCGCCGACCTCGCAGGCCATGCGGTACGACTCCTCAAGGCGGCCGAGTCTGCTGAGGTTGAAGGCGAGGTTGTGGCGGCAGCGCAGGGTGTCCGGGTGGTCGGGGCCCATGTGCCGTTCGCGGGCGGCGAGTACGGAGTTGTAGACCTGGTGGGCGTCGAAGTGGCGGCCCAACTGCCCGAGGACGTAGGCCATTTCCTGGCGGGCGGCGAGGGTGTCGGGGTGGTCGGCGCCCAGCGTGCGCGTCCGGGTCGCGGCGACGTGCTTGTACTCGCGCAGGGCGTCGGCGGCACGGCCCGTACGGCTGAGGGTGAAGGCGACCTCGTACCGGCTGGCGAGGGTGTCAGGGTGGTCGACGCCGAGCAGGTGCTCGCGTTCGGCGGCGACCGCGCGGTGCACCTCGCCGGCCTCGGCCCAGCGCCCGAGGCGTCCCAGGCTGAGCCCCGCGTTGTGCCGTCCGGCTAGGGCGGTGAGGGCCTGCACGGACGGCGCGGACGGCTCCTCCGGTACGGCCGTCTCCTCGACGCGGCCGGTGGCGGGGCGGGCGATCCACTCGCCGGTCAGACCGGCTCCGGCGTCCGGGGGCGTGGTGGCGAGGCCCCGGCCCGCCGCCTTGTGCCCGGTGGTCATCCCCCGGGTCCAGGACGGCAGCCGGGTCTCGCGGGGCCGGTCCGGCTCGGGCGGCCGCAGTTCGGGCCGCGGGGTCACCACGGTGGGCACGTACGTCGGCGCGGTGCGGCCCAGGCTGATGCGGCGGCCCACCTCGCGGGCGTCGTGCGGGCGTTGCTCGGGGAGCTTGGCCAGGAGGTCGAGGATGACCTTGTCGAGGTACTCGGGCAGTTCGGGGCGGATGCCGCGCGGCGGGCGGGGCGGGGTGTCGCGGTGGCCGACGAGGATCGCCCAGGCGTCGTCCATGTCGAAGGGCGGGGCGCCGGTGGCGATCTCGTAGAGCACGCAGCCCAGGGAGTACAGGTCGCTGCGCTGGTCGACCTCGGTGCCGCCGATCTGCTCCGGCGACATGTAGTGCGGGGTGCCCATCGCGATGCCGGTGCCGGTGAGCCGGGAGGTGAAGTCGACGTCGTGGCCGAGGCGGGCGATGCCGAAGTCGCAGATCTTCACGGTGCCGTCGGTGAGCCGGACGATGTTGGCGGGCTTCAGGTCGCGGTGCACGATGCCCTGCTGGTGGGTGTAGGCGAGGGCGGCGGCGACCTGGTCGGCGACGTCAACGACGTCCGCCACGGGCAGCGGGTGCTGTTTGTTGTCCTCAAGGAGCTGGCAGAGGTTGCGGCCCTCCAGGAGCTCCATCACCAGGTAGAGGACGCCGTCGGACTCGCCGAAGTCATGGACGACGGTGACCCCGCGGTGGCTGAGCGCGGCGGCGACCCGGGCCTCGCGCCGGAAGCGCTCCCGAAGGACCCGGGTGAAGGACTGGTCGTGCTGCCCGCCCAGCGGCTTGAGGCACTTCACGGCGACCTGGCGGCCCAGCGACTCGTCGCGGGCCCGCCACACCTCGCCCATGCCTCCGCGCCCGATCCGGTCGAGCAGCCGGTACCGCCCCTGGATGAGCCTGCTGTCCCCCATCTCCTGCGATCGCCCCCGTCGAACTCGCCCCGCCGCCCCTAGGACTGTCCAGTATGGCGAGCTATCTTCCGAGTTTGTACGGGGCGGGCCGGGAGCCGGGTCCGAGTCGTGCCATGGCCCGCAGGATGTGTTTGGGCGGGAGTTGCCAGCGCAGACGTGCGGGAACACAGCGCAGCAGGGTGCCGGTGGCGCGCAACTGACGTGTCACGACAGTGGGTTTCGGGGCTTGTCTGCCGTACAACTCGTGGGCGTACGGCGGCAGGGCGGCGTACGCCAGCTGTGCCACGCGCCGCCAGAGCACCTCGCGCGCCGGGACGAGCAACGGGTGCGTCGGCGGGCGGAGGAGGAAGTCGTCCACTTCGCGTGCCTCGGGCGTACGGGCGAGTTCGGGGCGCACCTTCTCGAAGTACGCCGCCATCTCGGCCTGGTTCGCGGGTACGGCGTCGGGGTCGAGACCCACAAGGCGGGCGCTGACGCGGTGTTCGTCGATGTAGCGGTCGGCGAGTTCGTCGGTGAGGCGGAAGCCGGAACGGCGGACGACGTGCAGGTAGGAGTCGATCTCGGCGCAGTGCACCCACAGCAGGAGTTCGGGTTCGTCGACGCCGTAGCGTTCGCCGGTGTCGGGGTCGGTCGCGCCGAGCATCGTGTGGATCTTGCGGACCCGGGCGCCGGCCTTCTCGGCGGCCTCCGTGGTGCCGTAGGTCGTGGTGCCGACGAAGTGGGCGGTGCGCATCAGGCGGCCCCAGGCGTCGCGCCGGAAGTCGGAGTTCTGCATGACGCCGCGCACCGCGCGCGGGTGCAGTGCCTGGAGGTAGAGCGCGCGGACGCCGGCGACCCACATCATCGGGTCGCCGTGCATCTGCCAGGTCACGGACCTCGGACCGAACAACCCCGGATCACCCCTCATCCCGGAAGGCTAACGCCGTACCCGCGGCATACCCAGACCGATCCACGAGATGATCTCCCGCTGGATCTCGTTGTTGCCGCCGCCGAAGGTGAAGATCACCGCCGAGCGGTAGCCGCGTTCCAGTTCGCCGTGCAGCACCGCGCCCGTCGAGCCCTCTTTCAGGGCGCCCGCAGCGGCGACGATCTCCATGAGCCACGCGTAGGCGTCCCGGCGGGCCTCGGAGCCGTAGACCTTGACGGCGGAGGCGTCCTGCGGGGTGAGGGTGCCGTTCTGGACGGCGCTGACCATCTTCCAGTTGAGGAGTTTCATCGCGTCGAGCTTCGTGTGGGTCTGGGCGAGGCGGCGCCGTACCCAGGGCAGGTCGACGACGCGGCGGCCGTCGGCGAGCTTGGTCTCCGTCGCCCAGCGCTGTACGTCCTGCAGGGCGCGGATGGCCATGGTGCCGTGGGCGGCGAGGGTGACCCGCTCGTGGTTGAGCTGGTTGGTGATCAGCCGCCAGCCCTGGTTCTCCTCGCCGACCCGGTGCGAGAGGGGGACGCGGACGTTCTCGTAGTAGCTGGCCGTGGTGTCGTGCGAGGCGAGGGTGTTGATGACCGTGCACGAGTAGCCGGGGTCGGTGGTCGGCATCAGCAGCATGGTGATGCCCTTGTGCGGCGGGGCGTCCGGGTCGGTGCGCACGGCGAGCCAGACCCAGTCGGCGGTGTCGCCGTTGGTGGTCCAGATCTTGTGTCCGTTGACCACATAGTCGTCGCCGTCGCGTACGGCACGTGTCTTGAGCGAGGCCAGGTCGGTGCCCGCGTCGGGCTCACTGTAGCCGATCGCGAAGTCGATCTCGCCGGAGAGGATCTTCGGCAGGAAGTACGACTTCTGCTCCTCGGTGCCGTACCGCATGATCGTCGGCCCGACGGTGTTCAGGGCCATCAGCGGCAGCGGGACGCCCGCCTGGGCGGCCTCGTCGAAGAAGATGAACTGCTCCATCGCGGTCAGACCGCGGCCGCCGTACTCCTTGGGCCAGCCCACGCCGAGCCAGCCGTCCGTGCCGAGCCGCAGGATGGTCTCGCGGTAGAAGCGCTTCTGGGCGGCCCGGTCGGTGAACCGGGCGTGGGCGTTGTCCGGGACCAACTCGGCGAAGTACGTGCGCAGTTCGGTGCGCAGCCGCTGCTGCTCGGGCGTGTGGTCGAGATGCACGGCGCCTCCAGGCTCCCCAAGGCCGGTCCTGACGGCGCACACGGTAGAACGTGTTCCAGTAATTGGGAACACCAAAGGAGAGCCGGGGAGACGGCCGGGCGAGGGACGCCCAACGGTCAGGCGAGGGTGGCCATGAAGTCGCTGCACGCCTGCGCGCAGTCCCGGCACGCCTTCACGGCCTGGTCGGTGCCGGAATGGTGCTCCAGCACATGGGCGCACTCCAGACAGACGGACCGGCACCACTCCAGCTGGACGCGGATCCCGGCCTCGTCGAGGTGGTTCTCCTCGGAGAGCACACGGCAGGTGGCGTCGCACACCTCCGCGCACATGATGGCTTTACGTCGTAGCAGCTCCTGCTCCTCGGTTCCGTCCGGGTCCACCAGGCTCGCGCGCAGCGCACAGGCCCGGGCACACTCCGTGCACGCCTGGGCGCACGCGAAGCGGTCCTCCAGGAACCGGAAGAGCTCCTGCTGGGTAGTCGTCGTCACACTGGTCGGGTTGCCGCGCCCGGGGCGGCCAAACCCCGGGATCGACACCGCGCGGGACGTCTCGGTTCACCCGGGGCGCGAGGGGTACTCGCGTGCCATGAACCAAGCCCTGAACACCGAATGGACGGACCTCGCCGCGGGCCGGGGCGCGCTCGTGACCGGGCTGATCGTGGCGGGTGTGGTGGTCGTGGCGGTGCTGATCGGCGCCTTCTGGCTGGGCGCCCGGGTCCGCCGCCGGGAGCTGCCCGCACCGACGCCCGACGAGCAGCCCCGGCTGCCGGACGAGGGTCCGGTCCGGGAGGTCATGGAGAACCGGGAGCCCGACGAGGTGCCGAGGAGCGACCAGCGCCTGACCCCGCACGAACTCCCCAACCACGGCAACAGCCCCACCCGCACCGGCCCGGACCGCGAGCGGCCCCGCTGGAACGAGGGCAGCAGTGGAGCCTTCGGGAGCGGAGGCCCCGGACGCAGCTGATCCGTCGTCCGGGAACGCCCCCAGGCATCCCCGGACCGTACGCACCGACCGCGCCAAGGAAAGGGACCCCATGACCGACTCCGGCCGTGCCACCCTCCCGTTGCCCGACTACGACCACCTCCCGCTCGGCGGTCTGGAGAGCCGTGTGCGCTCGCTCACCGCGGCGGAGGTCGAGGAGTTGCTGGCGTACGAGCGGACACATGCCGACCGGCTGCCGATCACCGAGCTGCTGACGGCTCGGCTGGAGCAGCTGGAGGCGGGCGCCGAGCCGACGTCCGGCGATCCCGGCGCCCTCCGCCCCGAGCAGTCCACGAGCGGTACGGGCTCCCCGGTGTCGCCGGTGACGTCTGCGCAGCCGTTCAGTCCGCCGCCGCACGGCACACCCGACCAGCGCGGCAATCCGAAGGGTGACCGCACCTGACGGTTTCCGCCCCGTCCGCGAGGGCACCCGTGGGCGATGCTGCTGAGGAGAAGGGCCCGGGCGGCGGCCCGGGCCCGCGTCGCCGGTGAGCGCACCGCCGACTGGGCGGACGGCCGGCTTCCGGTCTACGAGAGCGGCGGTCTGCTGCGCAAGGCGTTCCCGGACCACTGGTCCTTCCTCCTCGGCGAGATCGCCCTGTACAGCTTCGCCGTCCTGATGCTGACCGGCGTCTGGCTGACGCTGTTCTTCCACCCGTCCATGACCGAGGTCGTCTACGACGGCTCCTACCGGCCGCTGGACGGCATCCGCATGTCGGAGGCGTACCGCTCCACGCTGGACATCAGCTTCGAGGTACGCGGCGGGCTACTGATACGCCAACTCCACCACTGGGCGGCGCTGGTGTTCCTCGCCGCGATCGGCATCCATCTGCTGCGCGTCTTCTTCACGGGCGCCTTCCGCCGTCCCCGCGAGGTCAACTGGACGATCGGCGTGACCCTGTTCCTGCTGGCGCTCGCCGAGGGGTTCGCCGGCTACTCGCTCCCGGACGACCTGCTCTCCGGCACCGGCCTGAGGATCGCGCAGGGGATCATGCTGTCGATCCCGGTGGCGGGGACGTACATCAGCATGTTCGTCTTCGGCGGCGAGTACCCGGGGCACGAGGTGATCCCCCGGCTGTACTCCCTGCACATCCTGCTGGTCCCGGGCCTCCTGCTCGCCCTGGTGACGTTCCACCTCATCCTGGTCTTCTATCTGAAGCACACCCAGTGGGCGGGCCGCGGCCGTACCAACGCCAACGCGGTCGGCAAGCCCATGTTCCCGCAGTTCATGGCGAGTTCGGGCGGCCTGTTCCTCATGGTCTTCGGCGTCCTGACCCTGCTCGCGGGGATCGCGCAGGTCAACCCCATCTGGGTGTACGGCCCTTACCGCACGGACGTCGTGTCGACGGGCTCGCAGCCGGACTGGTACGTCGGTTTCCTGGAGGGGTCGCTGCGTCTGGTGCCGCCCTGGGAGACGTCGGTGGCCGGGCACACCGTGATGTGGAACGTCCTGCTGCCCGCCGTCGTCCTGCCGCTCGCCCTCTTCGCGGTGCTGTACGCCTACCCGTTCGCCGAGCGGTGGTTCACCGGCGACGACCGGGAGCACCATCTGTGCGACCGCCCGCGCGACAGGCCCGTCCGCACCGGGCTCGGCGTCGCCGCCATCTGCTTCTACAGCGTGCTGCTCGCCGCGGGCGGCAACGACATCATCGCCCACACCTTCAAGGCCTCACTGAACACGCTCACTTGGGTGTTCCGGATCGCCCTGCTCGTTCTCCCGCCACTGGCCTTCCTGGTCACCCGGCACCTGTGTCTCGCCCTCCAGGAGGCGGACCGCGAGCGGCTGAACGAGGGCGAGGAGACCGGCGAGATTCGGCAGACGATCGCGGGCGGATACGTGGAGAGCCACGAGCCGATCGACGCGGAGCAGCAGTACGTCCTCAGGGCCTACGGCTACGAACGCGACTCCTCCGACGGCGAGTTGGAGCGCTGAGCGTACTGGAAGACCATCCCGAACACCCCGTGCCCGAGTACGCCGACGCCGATGAGGGCGAGCCACAACCCGAAGACCACGCCGAGGGCGACGAGGACGGCACCGAGCGCCGTGGTGATCGGCCAGGGGCTGTGCGGCGGGAAGAAGTCCAACGGGCCCGCCGTGTCGACGACTTCGGCGTCGGCGCGGTCCTGGGCGCGCAGCCCGCGCCTGCGGTACTGCGCGTGCAGGAAGAAGGCGACGAGGGCCGCCATCAGGAAGGCGATGAACAGAGCGGCGGTTCCCGCGGGTTCGCGCGAACGCCACCAGTAGCCGGTCGCGGTGACGACGAAGAAGGCGGCGACCCCGGTGAACAGGCGGGCCTCGGTACGCATCAGGGCTCCTTCGGTACGTCCGGGTGGTGCAGGTCGAACGCCGGTGACTCGGAGCGGATCCGGGGCAGCGCATGGAAGTTGTGGCGCGGCGGCGGACAGCCGGTGGCCCACTCCAGCGAACGGCCGTAGCCCCAGGGGTCGTCGACCTCGACCGGCCGTCCGTAGCGCGCCGTGCGCCACACGTTGTAGAGGAACGGCAGCGTGGACAGGCCGAGCAGGAACGCGCCGATGCTGCTGATGGTGTTGAGCAGCGTGAAGCCGTCGGCGGCCAGGTAGTCGGCGTACCGGCGGGGCATGCCCTGCTCGCCGAGCCAGTGCTGGACGAGGAAAGTCGTCTGGAAGCCGACGAACAGCGTCCAGAAGTGGATCTTCCCGAGCCGCTCGTCGAGCATCTTCCCGGTGAACTTGGGCCACCAGAAGTAGAACCCGGCGAACATCGCGAACACCACGGTGCCGAAGAGCACGTAGTGCAGGTGGGCGACGATGAAGTACGAGTCGGTGACGTGGAAGTCGAGGGGCGGGGAGGCGATCAGGACGCCGCTCATCCCGCCGAGCAGGAAGGTCACCAGGAAGCCGCAGGACCACAGCATGGGTGTCTCGAAGGACAGGGAGCCCTTCCACATCGTGCCGATCCAGTTGAAGAACTTCACCCCGGTCGGCACGGCGATCAGGAAGGACATCAGCGAGAAGAACGGCAGCAACACGGCGCCGGTGGCGAACATGTGGTGGGCCCACACGGTCGCGGACAACATGGTGATGGCGATGGTGGCGCCGACGAGGGAGACGTACCCGAAGACCGGCTTGCGGCTGAACACCGGGATGATCTCGGAGACGATCCCGAAGAACGGCAGGGCGACGATGTAGACCTCGGGGTGCCCGAAGAACCAGAACAGGTGCTGCCACAGCAGCGGGCCGCCGCTGGCCGCGTCGTAGATGTGCGCGCCGAACTTGCGGTCCGCTTCGAGGGCCAGGAGGGCGGCGGTGAGCACCGGGAACGCGGGCAGGACGAGGATCGAGGTGAACAGCACGTTCCAGGTGAAGATCGGCATCCGGAACATGGTCATGCCGGGGGCGCGCAGGCACAGGATCGTGGTGATGAAGTTGACCGCGCCCAGGGTCGTCGAGACACCCGTGACGACCAGGCCCATGGTCCACAGGTCGCCGCCGGCGCCCGGGCTGCGGACCGCGCTGTTGAGGGGCGCGTAGGCGAACCAGCCGAAGGCCGCCGCTCCCCCGGGCACCAGGAAGCCGCTGACCACCATCAGCCCGCCGAAGAGGTAGAGCCAGTACGACAGCGCGTTCAGGCGCGGGAAGGCGACGTCCGGGGCGCCGATCTGGAGCGGCATGACCGCGTTGGCGAAGCCCGCGAAGAGCGGGGTGGCGAACAGCAGCATCATGACCGTGCCGTGGATGGTGAACAGCTGGTTGTACTGCTGCTCGCTGAACAGCTGGAGCCCGGGCCGGGCGAGTTCGCTGCGCATCAGCAGGGCGAGGACGCCGCCGAAGAGGAAGAAGGAGAAGGCGGTCGTCATATAGAGGTTGCCGATGACCTTGTGGTCGGTCGTCGTCGCCCAGCGCAGCAGGGCGCGCCCCCAGGTCCCGCGCGTGCCCGGCGGCCGCGGTGCCTCTCCCGGTTTCCGGATCCTGCTGTCCACCGCCATGCGCGGGCGGGTACCCGGGCGCTACCCGATCACTCGCGTCACTCCCCGCGCTCACCCAGTCGGGCGGCCGTCTCCAGCAGCAGGGCGTGTACGAAGGCCTGCGGGAGGTTGCCGCGCAGCTGGCGCTGGGCGATGTCGAACTCCTCGGCGTACAGGCCGGAGGCCCCGCAGGCGCCCCGGTTGCGCTCGAACCAGCGGTACGCCTCGACGGTCCGGCCCTGCTGTCGTTCGGCGAGCGCCATGACGAACCCGCAGAGCAGGAAGGCGCCCTCGGCGTCCTCCAATGGCCGCTCGTCGTGGCGGAAGCGGTAGAGGAAGTGGTCCCGGCCGAGTTCACGGCGACAGGCGGCGAGTGTGGCCCGGGTGCGCAGGTCAACGGCGGACAGACCTCCTCGTACGGCGGGCAGCAGCAGGGCGGCGTCCAGGGTGGGGTCGTCGGGGGCGCGCTGCCAGTAGCCGTCGGGGTGGACGCAGGTGCGTTCCGTGGCGGCGAGGACGGTGTCGGCCAGGTCGGTGCAGGTGGCGGCGAGCGGGTGGCGGGGTGCGGCGGCCGCGAGGGCGCGCAGGCCCGCCACGCAGATGAGCCTGCTGTGGGTCCACAGCCGGTCGTCCAGCTCCCAGATGCCCGCGTCGGGTTCGCGCCACCGGTCGGCGATCGCCCGTACGGCGATGCCGGCGGCCCGCCAGTGGTCGGCGTCGAGACGGCCCTGGCGTTCGGCGGCGGCGAGCAGCAGGAGGGCCTCGCCGAAGCAGTCGAGCTGGAACTGCTCGCGGACCCGGTTGCCGACGCGGTCGAAGCCGCCGGGGTAGCCGGGCAGGTCGAGGTCGCGCTGTGCGGGCACGGGGCCGCCGTCCACGGTGTAGGCGGGCGCGAGGCGGGGGCCGTCCGTGTGCAGCCGTGCGGTCACGAAGCGGACGGCGTCGTCGAGGAGGTCGTGGGCGCCGACGGCGGCCGCGGCCTGGCCGGCGTAGCTCTGGTCGCGGATCCAGACGTACCGGTAGTCGTAGTTGCGCCCTTCCTCGGCGCGTTCGGGCAGGCTGGTCGTCGCGGCGGCGACCATGCCGCCGTCACGGGTGGTCAGGCCGCGCAGGACGGCGTACGCGCGGCGGGCGTCGCCGCGGGCGACGGTGGCATCGAGCCCGGGGACCGCCTCGCGCCAGGCGGCCTCGGTGGCCTCCCAGGCCGCTTCCGGCCGGGGCAGGGCGGCGGGCAGTGGGGACAGGGCGCACTCCAGGACCAGGTCGTGCTGCTCGCCGGGCTTGAGGTCGAGGTCGGCGGTCAGACCCCGGTCGTCCACGGCGGCGTGCGGGGCGCCCTGCCAGCGCAGCCGGTGGTCGCCCGTGCGCAGTTCCCACGTCCCGCCCTCGGCCCGGTGGACGGAGTCGAGGGGTGCCGCGCCGTACCGGGCGTGCGGGTCGAGGACGACGGAGAGCCGGGCGGGGCCGTCCACCGCGCGCAGCTGCCGCAGCAGGACGAGCCGGTCCGGTTCACCGGGGAAGGCGAGGGCCTCCCGGCACTCGACGACCCCGTCGTCGGTGACCCAGCGGCTGCGCCAGACGAGGGTGCCCTCCTCGTAGTAGCCGCCGAAGACGAACCGGCCCCGGGGCGTGACGGCGTACGCGCCCCGCCCGCCGACCAGCGAGGCGAAGACCGCCTCGTCGTGCCAGGTGGGCGCGCACAGCCACCCGATGGCCCCGTCCGGCCCGATCAGCGCGCCGCGCTCCCCGTCGGCGAGCAGGGCGTAGTCGTGCAGCGCGTGGGGCGGAAAGGGCGTGCTCATGGCGTACGGGTACCCAGGGGACGCAGAGGCCAACGAAAGGGGGCCTGAGCAGCGTGCACACCCATGAGCGGGGCACGCCCCCCACTCTGCTCAGTGCGACTCGCGCGTGACCTCCGAGCCGCTGGAGCCCACCAGGAAATCCAGGTCGGCGCCGGTGTCGGCCTGGAGGACGTGGTCGACGTAGAGGCGTTCCCAGCCGCGCCGGGGGTTGGCGAAGCCGGCGACGGCGGCCTTGGCGGGGGCCCGCGCGGCGAGTTCCTCGTCGGGTACGTCGACGTCGATCCGGCGGGCCGCCACGTCGAGGTCGATGAAGTCGCCGGTGCGCACCAGCCCGAGGGGACCCCCGGCCGCGGCCTCCGGGGCGACATGGAGCACGACCGTGCCGTACGCCGTGCCGCTCATCCGTCCGTCGCAGACACGGACCATGTCCCGGACGCCCTGTTCGAGGAGCTTCCTCGGCAGCGGCATGTTGGAGACCTCCGGCATGCCCGGGTAGCCCTTGGGCCCGCAGCCGCGCAGGACGAGGACGGAGTCGGCGTCGACGTCCAGGTCGGGGTCGTCGATACGGGCGTGGAAGTCCTCGATGGAGTCGAAGACGACAGCCCGCCCGCGGTGCCGGAGCAGGTGCGGGGAGGCGGCCGCCGGTTTGACGAGGGCGCCGTCGGGGGCGAGGTTGCCGCGGAGCACCGCGATGCCGCCCTCGGCGACCAGGGGCTCGGCACGGCTGCGGATGACCTCGCCGTCCCAGATCTCCGCGTCGTCGAGGTGGTCGACGAGCGGGGTGCCGTCGACGGTCAGCGCGTCGGGGTCGAGCAGGTCGCGGACCTCGCGCAGGACGGCGAGCAGGCCTCCGGCGCGGTGCAGGTCCTCCATGAGGAAGCGGCCCGCGGGCTGGAGGTCCACCAGGACCGGCACGCGCGAGCCGATCCGGTCGAAGTCGTCGAGGGTGAGGTCGATGCCCAGCCTGCCCGCGATGGCGAGCAGATGGACGACGGCGTTGGTGGAGCCGCCGATCGCCGCCAGCGCCACGATCGCGTTGTGGAAGGAGCCCTTGGTCAGGAAGGTGCCCGGCCTGCGGTCCGCCGCGATCATCTCCACCGCGAGCCGGCCGGCGCCGTGGGCGGCCTCCAGCAGCCGGCTGTCGGGGGCGGGCGTGCCGGCGACCCCGGGGACGACCGTGCCAAGCGCCTCCGCCACCAGCGCCATCGTCGAGGCGGTCCCCATGGTGTTGCAGTGCCCGCGGCTGCGGATCATCGCCGACTCGGAGCGGGTGAACTGCTCCTGGGAGAGCGTCCCGGCCCGCACCTCCTCCGAGAGCCGCCACACGTCCGTGCCGCAGCCCAGCGGGGTGCCGCGGAAGGTGCCGGTCAGCATCGGGCCGCCGGGCACGACGACCGCGGGCAGGTCCACCGAGGCGGCCGCCATCAGCAGCGAGGGGATCGTCTTGTCGCAGCCGCCCAGCAGGACGACGCCGTCGATCGGGTTGGCCCGCAGCATCTCCTCCGTGGCCATCGCCGCCATGTTGCGCCACAACATGGCCGTGGGGCGGACGTTGGTCTCCCCCAGCGACACCACCGGCAGGTCCAGCGGGATGCCGCCCGCCTCGTACACGCCGTCGCGCACCGAGGACGCCACCTCGTTCAGGTGGGCGTTGCAAGGGGTCAGGTCCGAGGCGGTGTTGGCGATCGCGATCTGCGGGCGGCCGGTGAAGGTGTCGCCGGGCACACCGCGGCGCATCCAGGCCCGGTGGATGTAGGCGTTGCGGTCCTGGCCCGCGTACCACTGCGCGCTGCGGAGACTCACCCGAGTGCCCCTTCCGGTAATCGGTGCGGCGATCTATGGTCGGGAACGCCGTGAAGCATACGCAGACGTCATCCAGCACGACAGACCGCGTCGAGGGCGCCCATGAGGCCGCCGCCGACGGCCGACTCGTCCGTTCCATGCGCGCGTTCGTGCTGACGGGTCCGGGGGCGTACGCGGTCCAGGAGGTGCCGGTTCCGGTGCCGGGCCGCGGCGAAGCCGTCGTGGAGGTCGAGCGGGTCGGTGTGTGCGGGACCGACATGGAGTTCTTCACCGGTGCGATGGCCTATCTGCACCAGGGGCACTCGTCGTACCCCATGCGCCTGGGCCACGAATGGTGCGGGCGGGTGGCTCGCGTCGGCGAGGACGTCGATCCGGCGTGGGTCGGCCTGCGGGTCATGGGTGACACCATGCTCGGCTGCGGTGCCTGCCGCCGGTGCTCGCGGGGGCATCAACACGTCTGCGAGACCCGGCAGGAGGTCGGCATCCGGGGCGGGCGCTCCGGTGCGCTGGCCGAGCAACTCGCGGTGCCCGTCTCCTCGTTGCACGTCCTGCCCGACTCCGTGGACGCGGCGCTCGGCTCGCTGGTCGAGCCGGGCGGCAACGCCCTGCGTGCCGCGCAGGCCGCGGCACCGGGCTCCGGCGACCGGGTCATGGTGCTGGGGCCCGGTGCCATCGGGCTCCTGACCGCGCTGTTCCTGCGGGCCGCAGGTGCCGAGGTGCACCTGATGGGGGTCACCGACGCCTCGCTGGCCTTCGCCCGCACTATGGGCTTCGAGCACACGTGGACGGAGCACACTGTGCCGGACCTGCCCTTCGATGCGGTCATCGACGCGTCGAACGCCGCTCATCTGCCCGGCCTGGCCCTGGAGTTGGTGGAGCCTGGCGGCCGGCTCGTCTGCATCGGGCTCGCCGGTGAGCCCAGTCGGATCGACACCCGCACGCTCGCCCTCAAGGACGTGACGGCCGTCGGCATCCTCTCGGCCTCCCCGGGTCTGGAGGCCACCATCCGCGCCTACGCGGACGGCGTCGTCGACCCCCGCCCGCTGATCGCCGCGACGGTCGGCCTGGACCAGGTCGGCGAAGTCCTGGCGGGCGGAAGGCCGTTCGACTGCGGCCCGGGACCGAAGATCCACGTCGATCCACGGCTGTCCTAGACACCGTTCAGGTCAACCGACGTTCTCCTCCCAAGCGTTGACCTGCCCCGCGGCCGACACCAGAATGATCCCGCACCTTTGAGAGCGCTCTCAAACACCGTCCGCGCCTCCCGAGGAGACCCATGACCGGCAGCGCCCATCCGCCCCTCAGCCGCCGTACGCTCATCGGCGCCGGTCTCGGCGCGGGTGTCCTCACCGCGACCGGTGCGGGCACGTCCCGGGCCACCCAGGGCGCCACGAACGACGCCCCACACAGGGCGCGCGCCTTCCTCGCCGCCGCCATGGACGGCTACCCGGACCACGGGACCCTCCGGCTCACCCAGAGCTACAGCGACCAGGCGGGCCTGTTCAGCACGGCGTTCACCTACGACAACGCCCTCGCGGTCCTCGCCCATCTCACCTCCCCCGCCGGCAGGTCCCGGGCGGTGGCCCTCGGCGACGCGCTGCTGTACGCGCAGGCCCACGACCCCGGGTACGACGACGGCAGGCTCCGGCAGGCGTACAACGTCGGGCCGTACACCTTCTACGACGGCTCCCCGCAGCCGTACGGCTTCGTCCGCCCCGACGGCAGCGCCAACGTCGGTACGCAGTTCGGCTTCACCGGTACGGCGGTCGGCGACATGGCGTGGGCCGGCCTCGCCCTCGCCGCCCTGGCCCGGCGCACCGGACAGGGGCGCTTCCTCGCGGGCGCGGTCCGGATCGGCGAGTGGATCGAGCGGACCGGGCGGACCGACGAGCCCCTCGGGGGCTACAAGTTCGGCGTCGACGGGGCGAACCAGAAGCTGCCGTTCACCTCCACCGAGCACAACACGGACCTGGTCGGCCTGTTCGGGCAGCTGGCCCGGCTGACCGGGGACCGGGTGTGGCGGGAGCGGCGCGCGCGTGCCGCAGCGTTCGTCGCGAGGATGTGGGAGCTGTCCGGCGGCTTCTTCTACACCGGCACCAACGACGGGGTGACCGTCAACAAGTCGCCGATCCCGGAGGACACCCAGACCTGGACCCACCTGGCCCTGGACTCCTCCGCCCACTCCCGTTCGCTCGACTGGGCCGCGCGCGAACTGGCCGTCCTGGACACGGCCGACCGCCCCAACAGCACGGTGCCCGCAGGGCAGTCCTACGAGGGCGTCACCTTCAGCTCGGCGAGCCTGACCGCGAACGAGGACGCGCCCATCGCCGACGGCCAGCCGAAGCCCGACCGCAACGGCATCTGGTTCGAGGGGACGGCCCACCTCGCGCTCGCCCTGCGCGACCGCGGCGCACGCGGGGACGAGAGCCGCGCCCGGAGGCTGCTCGCCTCCGTCGAGCGCGCCCAGGACCTGCTCGGCGGCGCCCAGACGATCGGCGGCACGGCCCTCCCGGCGGCCTCCGGCGTCGTCTCGGCGAGCAGCCCGCTCGACACCGGTTTCGGGTTCGGCTACTACCCCTACCGGCACACGGGCGCCACCGCCTGGTATCTCCTGGCGGCGGCCCGCGCCAATCCGCTGCGGGCGTGACCGGGAGAGCCCTCCCGCCACCCACCCGACCGCCCTCCGGACACTCAATGGCCGCATAATTGTGAAAAACTCACATATAGAGCGCCCAGGGAGTGTCAGGTGAGCAGCCCAGCCGACAGGCTCGACTACGGGAGCATGCCGCTCGACCGCACCGGTCAGGCCGAGGCCTTCGACGCCATCGGCGACCGGTACGACGAAGCCTTTCCGCACAAGGAGGGGCAGGTCGCGGCCGCCGCGTGGCTCGGCGAGACACTGTCCGAGAAGGCTCGGGTGCTGGACCTGGGGTGCGGGACCGGGCTGCCCACCGCGCTCCAGCTGGCCGAGGCGGGCTGCGAGGTCGTCGGTGTCGACCTGTCGGACAGGATGGTCACGGTGGCCCGGGAGAACGTGCCCACCGGGACCTTCCACCGGGCGGACATCGCCGACCTGCGCCCCGCGGGCCCCCTGGACCTCGGCCGCTTCGACGCGGTGACCGCCTTCTTCTCGCTGCTCATGCTGCCGCGCGCCGAGATCCCCCTCGCCCTGCGGACCATCCACCACGTGCTGGTGCCGGGCGGTCTCCTCGCGCTGTCCATGGTCGAGGCGGACGTGGACGACTTCTCCATCCCGTTCATCGGGAGCACCATCCGGGTCTCCGGGTATCTGCGGGAGGAGCTGCGCGAGATCGTGGAGGCGGCCGGTTTCCGGGTCGTCGAGGAGTCCTCGTACTCGTACGCCCCGGCGACCGCGGACGTCCCGCCCGAGGTCCAGATCTTCCTGCGGTGCAGAAGGAACCCGTGACGACGCCCGGCATCCGGCGCCCGACGGCACGGGGAACCCCCGCCGGGAGGGCGCGCCGCGGACCGGGCGCCGGTGGGCCGCAGACGGACCGGCTGCGCTATCTCGACGCGGCGACCCGGCAGATCGGGCGCGGCATGAACCTCGACGACACGCTGGACGAGCTGTGCCGGGCGGCCGTCCCGGCCTTCGCCGACGTGGCCTGCGTCCATCTGTACTCCCCGCTGCCGGTGGACGACGAGACCGGCGCCGACCCCGGTGTACTGCGGCTGCACTGCGCCGACCACACCCCCCTGCACGGCCCGGTCGCCCTCCGCCCGGCCGAGGTGGTGCGCCCGGCCGTCGCCGGCCCGCTCGCCCGGCTGCTGCGGGCCGGGCGACCGGCGTTCGGGAACACCCCGGGCGTCGCCGCC
>NZ_JBEYVC010000149.1:0-26559 GCF_040643855.1 Streptomyces sp. NPDC047072
GATGACGCTGACCGTGCCGCTCGTCGAGGCGCCGGTGTCGGGGTTGGCGGGCACCTGGGTGCCGTACGAGTTCATGGTGGTGTCGCCGGGCTTCGAGGCGGCCGCGGCCGACGCGAAGGGCGCCAAGGCGGAGTCCGACAAGGCGAACGCGGCGGCCAAGATCGCCAAGACAGAGGCCGCGGCCGCCCGTTCCGAGGCGCAGCAGACCGCGAACTGGGCGGCGGTGACCGCCGGCAAGGCCCAGGCTGCCGTGGCGTCCTCGCTCGCGGCCCGCGACTCCGCCGCCGCCGCGACCCGGCCGGCGCAGGAGGCGATCGCCCTCGGCACGCCCTACCAGCAGGAGGACAGCTCCGCCGCGTTCGCGGTCCTGACGGGGCAGTCGTCCCTGACGGTGGCCCAGCAGCAGGCGGCCGCCGCGGCTGCCACGGCCGGTCTCGCCGAGGAGTTCTCGGCCGAGGCGAAGGCCCTCGCGGCGCAGGCCGCGGCCGACATGAAGCTGGCCCTGGAGGCGTCGGCCGCTGCTGCCGCCGACGCGCTGCGCGCCGCCAAGGCGTACCAGCGGGCGCAGGCCTCGGCCAACCAGGCCGCGGCCGACGCCAAGGCCGCGCAGGCGTCGGCGACCCGTGCCGACGGCTACGCGATGTCGGCCGGTGAGGACGCGCTGGCGGCGAACTGGGCGGCGAACGACGCCGAGACGGACGCCGCCGCCGCCGACAACGCGGCGACGGAGGCGGAGCACGACGCGGCCCACGCCCGCGAGGTCGCCACCCAGGCGGAGGCCGACGCGGCCGCCGCCCGTACCGCCGCCGACAAGGCTGAGATCGACGCGACCGCCGCCGAGAAGGCCGCCGCGGGCGCCCGTGACGCGGCCGAGGAGGCCCAGGCCGCGGCGGACCGCACCGAGTCCGCCGGCAGCGGCGAGCAGATTCAGCAAGGTGTCACCACCGGCATCGACGGTGTGTGGGCGGTGCTCGACCACATCGAGTACATCGGTGACCCGGCGAACGTCGACAAGGACAACTGCAACCCGATCATCCACATCGGTGACTGCACGATCACGGCGGACGTCACGTACAGGTCGCACGTCGAGCTGTACATGTGCCTGTCGGAGTCCTTCACGGGCACCTGCCCGGCCGCCGACACGCTCTACCTCGGCCCCGAGGTGACCGAGGCGGAGACGAAGAGGCTCAGCCACACGCTGTCGATGACCGAGTTCAACGCGGGCATCGACCCGATCGACATCCTCCTCGGGGACTTCATCGGCTGCGCCAAGCTGATGACCCCGGGTCTGTCCGGCGGCAGCTGGGGCGATTGCGCCTGGGCGGCCAGCTGGTTCGTCGCGGGCGTGATCTTCCGGACGGCGAAGGCCGCGGTGATGGCGATGGACGCGGCCATCAAGACGGGCGTCGGATTCATCGACGCCTTCCACGCGCTCCGCACCATGGGTCTGACGGAGGCCGCCGTCCAGGGCATCATCCGCAAGATCTTCCAGCGGGTCGGCGTGGCGTGCGAGGTGGCGGACACCGCGACCTTGAAGGTCGCGTCGTACTCCGTCATGGCGGCGTCGTCCGACGACGAGATCGTCAAGGAGTGCCAGAAGGTCCTCAAGGATCTCGTGAAGGACGGTGATCACATCGTCCTCGGCGTCAACGCCGGCCCGGACAGGCCCGGCTCAGACAACCTGGCCGGCGTCGTCGGCGGTCAGACCTTCAACGGCAAGCCGTACGCCACCGAACTGCCCGCAAGCATGGGCCTGGGGGTGCGCGCCATCTGGACGGTGGGTGTGGAGCGGGCAGTGATCAACCCCAACGTGAAGATCACGGTGTCCCTGGACGGTCTCGGCACAAGGGACCCCAACGAGGCGCTGAGCCTGCTTCTGACACGAGGGGAGACGATCACGAGCAGCGACTGGGCGCTCATCCAGGCCGACGGATACGGAACCGCCTGGGAGATGATCAAACTCCGTACGGCAGTCCGGCTGGGGGAGCGTAACTGGAGGTCCATCGAGTGGCGCATGTGGAACCCCGAGACAAAGGAGTACGACGTCGTCAAGCCTGAGCGCTTCAGGTACCCCGACATCAACGGAAAGCCGGGAGAGCTGGTGCCCGACGAGTGAGAAGGAAAGAGTGGTCATGACGGATTTCGTCCGAGAGGGGCGGCTCTTCAAAGTGAGCGGGTTCAACCCCTCGCACCGCCAGCTCTTCCTGACCAGTGAGGCCCTGCCCGAGGACCGGACCACGACGAGGGTCGAGGTCTACATCGGGCATGTGGAACTGATGCTCCTGAAGCCTTTCTACGGAAACGGGCTCCACATCCGACGGGCGGCCGCCGAGGAGTTCGCCGTGCTCAGCGAACGGCACGGCATTCCGGCGGAGGACGCCGAATACACCTGGATGCTGGAACGGGACGGCGACAGCTTCGTCGTCGGCGGCCACCCGTCCTGGCGGGAGGCGGAGTACAAGCTGATGGTGGACCGGACGTCGTTGTACGACGCGAGCAAGCCCTGGCCGCCGGAGTACCCGGTGGAATCGGGGCACGTCAGCTGAGCGAATAGGAAAGGGGCTTCCCCGGTGCACAGAGCACCGGGGAAGCCCCTTCGTTTCGGAATTCTGTTGTCAGTCCAGCTTCTCCAACTGCGCCTTGATCGTCGCCTCCGGAATCGCGCTCTTCTCCGGCGTCAGCATGTTGAGGCCGTAGAACGCCGCGATCACCCCGCCCTTGCGGACGATGGTGTACGTCATCGTCACGGACTGCTTGTTCACGACGTTCGTGATGCGGTAGCCGACCGCGTCGTCCCCGAGGGACGGGTCCTTGAGCTGCTTGACGTCCTTGTACGTGAGCCCCAGCGTCTTGAAGCCCTTGGCGCACTTCTTCAGAGACGTGCGCAGGTCGGTCATGACCCGCTCGGCGTTCTCCTCGGAGTGGGAGGCCAGCCACATCGAGCCGATCGTGGCGTTCTTCGCCTCGGACGGTTGCAGCGAGCGGTGTTCGACGCTGACCGCCTTGATGTGGGTGTAGCCCCCGGCGAGGCTCGCGATCGGCTGGCACTCGGCCTTGTCGGCCTCCATGTCCTGGCCCGCGAGCGCGTCCGCCTCGGACACCTTCTTGAACTCGAAGCCCGCGTTCTTCCCGGAGATCGTCGACTTCTCCAGCGACGCCGGGTCCATCGCCCCGATGCGCTTCGCCTCCGCCTCCGCCTTCTCGGCGGCGCTCGTCGGCGAGCTCTTCGTGGTCGGCGACGCCTTCTTTTCGGCCGTTTCGTCGGAATCCCCGCTGCACGCGGATATCAACAACAGGGCCGGCAGTGCGGCGACCACCGGAAGGGCCTTTCGGAGTCTCATTTTTCTTCCTGACACTTGTCGCAATATGCGGCAGCGGGCATCGGTGGAAGGATCTTACCGACGGAATGCGGCTTTCCCTATTACGTTTTGACTACGCGGGCTCGCCCGTTTCGGAAGCCGCTCCCGCAAGTCCCAGCAGCAGTACCCGAGTCAGGCTGTGCACCCACTCCGCGTCGGCCGGTTCCGAGCTCACCAGGCAGCGGTGGACGACCGCCCCCGCGACGATGTCGAAGATGAGGTCCGCGGTGCGGGCGGACTCCGACGGGTCTGTCTCCGGGGGGAGTTCGCCGCGTGCCTGGGCCCGGGCCCGGCCCTCCAGGACCAGGCGCTTCTGGCGTTCGACGATCGAGGAGCGGATGCGTTCGCGCAGGGCGTCGTCGCGGATGGACTCCGAGACGACGGCCATCAGGCCGCTCTTGGCCTCCGGGCGGGCCAGGATCGACGCGAACTGGAGGACCACGCCCTCGATGTCGGCGGCGAGGGTGCCGCTGTCGGGGAGTTCGAGTTCGTCGAAGAGTTCGGCGACAGCGTCGACGACGAGTTCGTTCTTGCCGGCCCAGCGGCGGTAGAGGGTCGTCTTCGCGACGCCCGCGCGCATCGCCACGTCGCCCAGGGTGAGCTTCGACCAGCCCAGCTCCACCAGCGCCTGACGGGTCGCCGCGAGGATCGCGGTGTCCGCGGCGGCGCTGCGCGGGCGCCCTGTGGCCCGTGGGGCGGGGGTGCGGCTCTGCATCCGTCGACCATAACCGGCGGTTCTTGTGGCGCAGTGAGGGAGATCACCGGGTAGGGGTGTCGGGGAGGCACTCGGTGCCATTACGCTACGACTCGTAGCGAAAGCTCGTGACAGACGTACGCGAGTGACGCATCACACGGCGTGGGGTGGGGACCCGGCGCCGACGACCACGGGAACGAACGGCTTTCACACCGCTTTTCACAGACGCGGGCGGACGGGGGAGGATAGACGCATGCAGCCACGGAACATGTCCATGAGCGGTGTCGTCGACCTCGCCGCGGTGAAGGCGGCCCAGGAGGCCAAGGCGAAGGCGGAGCAGGCGCGCGCCGAAGCGGCCCGGCAGGGTGGCGGCACCGGAGCCGTCTCCCCGGCCGATCTCGTCATCGACGTCGACGAGGCGGGCTTCGAGCGCGAGGTCCTCCAGCGGTCCACCGAGGTCCCGGTCGTCATCGACTTCTGGGCCGAGTGGTGCGAGCCCTGCAAGCAGCTGAGCCCGGTCCTCGAACAGCTCGTCGTCGAGTACAACGGCCGCCTCCTCCTCGCCAAGATCGACGTCGACGCCAACCAGATGCTGATGCAGCAGTTCGGGGTGCAGGGCATCCCGGCCGTCTTCGCCGTCGTCGCCGGTCAGGCCCTGCCGCTCTTCCAGGGGGCCGCCGGCAAGGAGCAGATCCAGCAGACCCTGGACCAGCTGGTGCAGGTCGCCGAGCAGCGCTTCGGGCTCACCGGCCTCACCGTCGACCCGGACGCCGCGCCGGGTGCCGTCGCCGAGGCGGCTCCCATTCCCGCGGGGCCGTACGACGCCCTGCTGGAGGCCGCCGTACACGCGCTGGACGCGGGGGACTTCGGGGGCGCGGTGCAGGCGTACAAGAACGTACTGAGTGAGGACCCGGGCAACAGCGAGGCCAAACTGGGGCTCGCGCAGGCCGAGTTGCTGGGCCGAGTGTCGAGCGTGGACCCGCAGCAGGTGCGCAGGGACGCGGCCGAGAAGCCGGGGGACGCGCGGGCGCAGATCGCCGCCGCCGACCTGGATCTGGTGGGCGGCCATGTCGAGGACGCGTTCGGGCGGCTCATCGACACCGTGAAGCGGACGGCGGGGGACGACCGGGACGCCGTACGGCTGCGGCTGCTGGAGCTGTTCGAGGTCGTCGGCGCGGACGATCCGCGGGTGGCGGCGGCGCGCAGAGCGCTGGCGCGGGCGCTGTTCTGAGCCGAACGCACGAGCGGGGCGACGGCCCGGTTCTGACCAGTCGCTAAACATGACGCCATGTGATGCCCGAGTGAAAGATTTGCCGATCGGGCACAGGTGCGGCCGCGCTTTACCAAAACTTGGTAATCGCGGCCGCTGTTACTTCCAGTAAGTCAGGGCCGTTGATCTGTCGGATTCTGTCCATCGATCAACCGCTTTGTCACCCGCCTCTCTGCCACCCTGTGTCGTCGTCCGAGACCAGCGGGTCGTTGTTCGGTTATCCGGCCGTTACTACCGAGTAACGAAGCCCCTTGTGCGGGCGGCGAGAATGCACCACGATCGGCGACGCTCGGTCCATTCCCGTATCCCGACAGCCGGTCGGGTCGCGGGAGCCTCTGGGTCCCCACCGAGCAGAGCCGGCGGCAGTGGCGCCGGCTCTTGGACAGGGGGGTCTTCGCCGACTCGGCGGAGCCTGTCCAGCAAGGTTGTGCGTGATGCGTGTCAGGCGCGACCAGTGGTTGTCGCTCGGGGGTGATCGCCGGTGATCGGTGCGCGGTTCGCGCCTCCGAGGACAGGCGCTCTCCTTCCCGAGGACGTAGCACTTCTCCCATCCCTGCCCGGCTGAGCCGTCCTTTCGACAGGGGCAGTCAGGGCCGGAGATGTACGTCCGAGAAGGAGGAAATATGGAGTCCCAGGTGCGTGGCGGGACCAGATGGAAGCGGTTCGCTGTGGTCATGGTGCCCAGCGTCGCCGCGGCCGCGGCGGTGGGTGTCGGGCTGGCGCAGGGTGCGCTCGCCGCGTCGTTCAGCGTTTCCGGCCAGGAGTTCAAGGTGTCCGCCGGACACCTCGAGGGTCAGGGCTTCGCCCAGTACGGCGGCATCGACACCGGCTACACGTCGACCGACGGCAAGACCAAGGGCGCTGTGCACCCGGTCGCGATCTCGTCGTTCAAGACGGCTCAGATCACGAACATGTGCCAGTCGGTCAAGACCGAGGTCCCGCTCATAGGCAAGACGATCTACCTTCGTCTTGAGGCGGGTCCGGACGCCGACCACAAGGTCAAGGCCGAGAACCTCTACATCGACGTCGCCCAGCTCGACGCCGACGCGACGTTCAAGAACATCGACATCGGTGTTGCCGCTCAGGACACCGCCGCGAGCAAGGGCGGCAAGGGTCCGGAGGTCAAGGACACGAGCGTGCTGCCGGGCGGCTTCGCACAGCAGGCGGAGTCGGCCGACCTGACCGACGTCAAGCAGACCGCGTGGGCCACCACGGCCGGCACCTTCCAGCTCAGCGGCCTGAAGATGCGCCTCGGCACGAGCGCCAGCATGGAGTGCTTCTGACGGCTGAGGCCGTGGGAAGCGATCCAGGACAGCTGAGTTGCTGAGGGGGCGGGGAAGCCGGTGCTTCTCCGCCCCGCGTGCCCGCCTCGGCGCCCGCGTCGGACGACACGCACACAGACAGAGACTTTCCGGCTTCTCCAGGTCAACGGCCGAGCCGCCGGTACGTACTTCCACCGGATCCAGGGAGCTTTTTCCATGAGTGCCGAGACTCCGGTCCAGAGCGCCGGGACCTTCACCCGGCTGCGCCTGCGATTCCGTGCCTGGCGAGGCGCGCGGCCGTTCTGGGCGGGCCTGTTCACGTTGCTCGGCGGGCTGCCGATCGCATACTTCCCGTACGCCACCCTCAAGCTGGGCACCATGTCGATCGCCATGGCGACCACGGCGGGCGCCGGCTCCCTCATCATCGGCGTACTGCTCGTCACGCTGGGCCTGACCATGTGGTTCCAGCAGGCCACGCGCGTCTTCGCCGGCGTCGCCTCGATCGTGCTCGCCCTGGTGTCCCTGGTGGTCTCCAACATCGGCGGATTCATCCTGGGCTTCCTGTTCGCGCTGATCGGTGGCGCGCTCGCCGTCTCGTGGGCGCCGGGCAAGCCGAAGGCCGAGGCCGAGGGAGCACACGACGCGGACCAGGGACCCGCGGGCGAGGGTGCCGCGGAGCCGGCTCCCGGCTTCGCCGCCGAGCCCGGAACGTCGTACCAGGAGCCGTACCCCGGTGCCGACCCCACCGGAGCACCCGACCGCACGCCCGAGAACGCCTGGGCCGGCGACGACGCCATCGGGGGTCACCGTGTCGGCTGAGGAGATGTCCGGCGAGAGCCTCACGGTCGTCGCGCAGGCCAGATCCGGGCCCCGGCACGCCGCGCCGAAGAAGCCGTTGTTCACCCGGTTCCATGTGCCGGCCGGGCGGGCGATAGCCATGGCGGCGATGCCCACGGCGGTGCTCATGGGCCTCGGGTTCACCCCGACTCTCGCGCTGGCCGACGACACGCCCACCGCCAAGAGCCTCACGGCGGACGAGTACAAGGACTGTGTCGCGGCGGTGGAGGGCGACGACGCCTCGGCCTCGGCCAGCCCCTCGCCGTCGGCTTCGGCGAGCGCGTCGGACGACTCCAAGGGTTCCTCGGACTCCTCGGACTCCTCGGACAACGACTCCTCGGGCTCCACCGGTTCGGGCTCTGAAGGCTCGTCGGATTCAGGTTCCGACGACACGGCCACGCCCACGCCGACCCCGTCCGCCTCCGCGACCAAGGAGACCAGCTCCTCCTCCGGCTCGGGCAGCACCGCCACGCCGACCCCGTCGGCCTCCGAGAGCAAGGACAGCAACCTCCTGGAGGACATCGGCAACGCGCTCACCGACGTTCTCACGGGCGGCAGCAGCTCGTCGTCCGACGAGGCGTCCGCGAGCCCGTCGCCGTCCGCGTCGGACTCCGCGACCACCGACAGCGCGTCGGACACCGTCAAGGAGACGACCGAGAAGGTCACCGACACGGCGTCGAAGGCGGCCGAGGACACCTCCAAGACCACCGAGGACACCGTCAAGGCGGCCGCGGAGGCCACCAAGGCGGCCGCGGAGGCGGCGGACGACGCCACGGCCTCCCCGAGCCCCTCCGGGAGCTCCAGCGCCGACGCCGTCGACCCCGAGGACTGCCCGGTCGCCACGGACGCCGTGGGCGACGCCGAGAGCGGTCTGACGGTCGCGGACGACCCCTGGACCCTGAAGGCCAGCTCGCTGCTGCTGAAGGGCGCCGACTACAAGGGCGTCGTCGAGGTCAAGACCGCGAGCGGCAAGACCAAGAAGGTGCTGAAGTACGTCATCTCCGGCGGCACCGACATCGGCGACCTGCACCAGCTCGTCACCGACCGCGGCCGGACCTACCACGTGCAGGCGGGCAAGGGCACGACGTCCACCATCACGGACGGCGACACGGTGATGTACACCGAGAGCATCTCCGGCAATCTGCTGGGGCTGATCCCGATCACGTTCAGCCCGGACAGTCCGCCGCCGCTGAACATCCCGCTGATCTACTTCACGAACGTGACGGTCAAGCAGGCCGCGCAGTACGGCGGGACGCTGCATGTGCCGGGGATGCACCAGTACGTCACCGAGGGAACCAGCTGAGGTTCGGGTGACCGGACCCTTCGACGACTTGTTCCGGCTCGACCTCGACGGGCATGTGCGTCGGTGGTCGGCGCCGGGCGTCGCGACGGTCGACGGGGACCTGAGCCAGTGGATGGCCGCGGCCCAACAGTTCGCCGCCCGGCTTCAGGTCTATCCGGACGGGCCGACCTGGGTGACCGACGAGCAGTGGCGCGAGATCGGGTACGCGTGGGCGGCGCTGCTCGCGGCTGCCGAGCGGTCCACCGGGGAGCAGCGCAACGAGTGGCTGCTGCGGGACCTGTGGCTGCGGTCCTGGCTCCTGGACCACATGGGGCCGCGCGCGGGCGTCGCGCTGCTCGACCCCGAGACTCTGCTGGAACGCGCGCTCGCCGCCATGCCCATGTCCGTGGAGGAGGCCGTCCGGCTGGCCGCGTGGTGGCGGGACGTGAAGCCGGACGAGGTTCTGCCCAACCGTGAGCGGGTCCTGGCGCTTCGGATGATCCGGCGCTTGCTCGCCACGGTGCGGTCGCTGGCCCCGCTCCTCGCGGACCACCCCCGCTGGGCCGAGGTCCAGGCGTGGGAGCGGTTGGCCCCCGAACTGCCGTGACACACACCGAGGGCGCCCCCTGCCGAGCAGGGAGCGCCCTCCGTCGTCGTACGGCAGATGCCTACTGCTGTGCCCCGCCCATGTGGTGCACCCGCAGCATGTTCGTCGTGCCCGCGACGCCGGGGGGTGAGCCGGCGGTGATGATGACGATGTCGCCCGGGTTGAAGCGGTTGATCTTGGCGATCTCCTGGTCGACCATGTCGACCATCTCGTCCGTGGTGTTCACGAACGGCACCACGTGCGACTCCACGCCCCAGCTGAGGGTGAGCTGGTTGCGGGTGTTCTCGTCGGTGGTGAAGGCGATGACCGGCTGCGACGCGCGGTAGCGCGAGAGACGGCGGGCGGTGTCGCCGGACTGGGTGAAGGCCACCAGACCGCGGCCGCCGAGGAAGTCGGCGATCTCGCAGGCCGCGCGGGCGACCGAACCGCCCTGTGTGCGGGGCTTCTTGCCGGGGACCAGCGGCTGCAGGCCCTTCGACATCAGCTCCTGCTCGGCCGCGACGACGATCTTCGACATCGTCTTCACGGTCTCGATCGGGTACGCGCCGACCGAGGACTCGGCGGACAGCATGACCGCGTCCGCGCCGTCCAGGATCGCGTTGGCCACGTCGGAGGCCTCGGCGCGGGTGGGGCGGGAGTTGGTGATCATCGACTCCATCATCTGGGTCGCCACGATCACCGGCTTGGCGTTGCGGCGGCACAGCTCGATGAGGCGCTTCTGCACCATCGGGACCTTCTCGAGCGGGTACTCGACGGCCAGGTCACCGCGGGCCACCATGACGGCGTCGAACGCCATCACGACGTCCTCCATGTTCTCCACCGCCTGCGGCTTCTCCACCTTGGCGATGACGGGGACCCGGCGGCCCTCCTCGTCCATCACGCGGTGGACGTCGTCCACGTCCTTGGCGTCGCGGACGAAGGACAGCGCGACCATGTCGCAGCCCATGCGGAGCGCGAAGCGGAGGTCCTCGACGTCCTTCTCGGACAGCGCCGGGACGTTCACCGCCGCGCCGGGGAGGTTGATGCCCTTGTGGTCGGAGACGACACCGCCCTCGATGACGATCGTCTTCACCCGGGGGCCCTCGACCTCGGTGACCTTCAGCTCGACGTTGCCGTCGTTGATGAGGATCTGGTCGCCCTTGGACACGTCGCCGGGCAGGCCCTTGTAGGTCGTCCCGCAGATGGTCCTGTCACCGGGGACGTCCTCGACGGTGATGACGAACTCGTCACCGCGCTCCAGCTCCACCGGACCCTCGGCGAAGGTCTCCAGGCGGATCTTCGGGCCCTGCAGGTCGGCGAGGACACCGATGGCCCGGCCGGTCTCCTTGGCGGCGGCACGGACGCGGTCGTACCGCCCCTGGTGCTCGGCGTGCGAGCCGTGGCTGAAGTTGAAGCGGGCCACGTTCATGCCGGCTTCGATGAGCGCGACAAGCTGCTCGTGGGAGTCGACCGCGGGGCCGAGAGTACAGACGATTTTCGAACGGCGCATGGGGCGATCCTATCGGTTTGTTTCGCTACGGAATATTCCGTCTGGTGGAAGACGCAAATGAGGGGAGGGGTGCTCAGTTGTCCGCTCAGTTCTCTCCGACCAGTGCGTAAGTCTGGGTCGCGATTTCCAATTCTTCATCCGTCGGCACCACCGCGATTGTTACTCGCGAGTTCGCCCGCGAGATCAGCCGCGGTTCGTCCGCGCGTACGGCGTTCAGCCCCGGGTCCAGGGACAGTCCCAGCTCCTCCAGGCCCGCCACGGCGGCCTCCCGCACCGGCGCCGCGTTCTCCCCGACCCCGGCCGTGAACGCGATCGCGTCGACCCGGCCGAGCACCGCGCAATAGGCGCCGATGTACTTCTTCAACCGGTGAATGTAGATGTCGAAAGCGAGCTTCGCCTGTTCGTCGCCCTCGTCGATCCGCCGGCGGATCTCCCGCATGTCGTTGTCCCCGCACAACCCGATCAACCCGCTCTTCTTGTTGAGAAGAGTGTCGATCTCGTCCGTGGACATTCCGCCAACACGCATCAAATGGAAGATGACGGCCGGGTCCAGGTCTCCGGAGCGGGTACCCATCACGAGCCCCTCCAACGGCGTCAGCCCCATGGAGGTCTCCACGCACCGTCCGCCCCGCACGGCCGACGCGGACGCGCCGTTGCCCAGGTGCAGCACGATCACGTTCACCTCGTCCGGCGACCTCCCGAGCAGCTTCGCCGTCGCCCGGGAGACGTACGCGTGCGAGGTGCCGTGGAAGCCGTAGCGCCGGATGCGGTGCGCGTCGGCGGTCTCCACGTCGATCGCGTAGCGCGCGGCCGGCTCCGGCATCGTGGTGTGGAACGCGGTGTCGAACACGGCGACCTGCGGCAGGTCCGGGCGCAGCGCCCGCGCGGTGCGCAGCCCGGTGAGGTTGGCCGGGTTGTGCAGCGGGGCGAGCGGGACGAGCCGCTCGATCTCGGCGAGCACGGCGTCGTCGACCACGGTCGGCTCGGTGAACGACTGCCCGCCGTGCACCACCCGGTGCCCGACGGCGGCCAGCTCCGGCGAGTCCAGGCCGAGCCCGTCCTTCGCCAGTTCCTCCGCTACGGCCTTCAGCGCGGCGTCGTGATCGGCGATCGGGCCGGTCCACTCCCGGGAGCCGCCACCCCGGGGCGTGTGCTTCAGCCGCGAGGACCGCTCACCGATCCGCTCGACGAGCCCGGTCGCCAGCCGGCCTTCGTCCCGCATGTCGAGCAGCTGGTACTTCAGCGACGAGGAACCGGAGTTGAGGACGAGGACGCGGGTGGCGCTCACAACTGGGCAGCCTTCTCAGTAGGGTTCTGGGCCTGGATCGCCGTGATGGCGACCGTGTTGACGATGTCCGAGACCAGCGCGCCCCGGGACAGGTCGTTGACGGGCTTGCGCAGGCCCTGGAGGACCGGCCCGACGGCGATCGCGCCGGCCGAACGCTGCACGGCCTTGTAGGTGTTGTTGCCGGTGTTCAGGTCGGGGAAGATCAACACGCTGGCCTGGCCCGCGACTTCGGAGCCCGGCAGCTTGGTCTCGGCGACGCTCGGCTCGACCGCGGCGTCGTACTGGATCGGCCCCTCGATCTTGAGGTCGGGCCGCCGCTGCCGTACCAGCTCGGTCGCCTGCCGGACCTTGTCGACGTCGGCGCCCGAACCGGACGTACCCGTGGAGTACGACAGCATCGCGATCCGCGGCTCCACGCCGAACTGCTCGGCGGTGCCGGCCGACTGTATGGCGATGTCGGCCAGCTGCTCGGCGTCCGGGTCGGGGTTCACGGCGCAGTCGCCGTACACCAGCACCTTGTCGGCGAGGCACATGAAGAACACGGACGAGACGATCGAGGCGTCCGGCCGGGTCTTGATGATCTCGAAGGCCGGGCGGATCGTCGCGGCCGTGGAGTGCACCGAGCCGGACACCATGCCGTCGGCGAGGCCCTCCTGGACCATCAGCGTGCCGAAGTAGTTCACGTCGGAGACGACGTCGTAGGCGAGTTCGACGGTGACGCCCCGATGGGCCCTGAGGGCCGCGTACTTCTCGGCGAAGGAGTCGCGCAGTTCGCTGGTGGCCGGGTCGATCAGCCGGCAGCCGCCGAGGTCGATGCCGAGGTCGGCGGCCTTCTTGCGGATCTGGTCGACGGGCCCGAGCAGGGTCAGTTCGCACACGCCCCGGCGCAGCAGCACCTCGGCCGCGTGCAGCACGCGCGGCTCGGTGCCCTCGGGCAGGACGACCCGGCGCAGGTCGGAGCGGGCCGTCTCCAGCAGCTTGTGCTCGAACATCATCGGCGTGAGGCGGTCGCTGCTCGGTGCCGAGAACCGGCGGGCGAGGTCCGCGGTGTCGGCGTAGCGCTCGAAGAGGCCGAGCGCGGTCTCCGCCTTGCGTGGCGTGGCCGCGTTCAACTTCCCCTCCAGGGAGAAGAGTTCGGCGGCGGTGGGGAAGCTGTTGCCGGGCACCGAGAGGACCGGGGTGCCGGGGGCGAGGCGGGCGGCGAGGGTGAGGATGTCGTCGCCCGGGACCTCGTTCAGGGTCAGCAGCACACCCGCGATCGGCGGGGTGCCGGCGCTGTGCGCGGCGAGCGCGCCGATCACCAGGTCCGCGCGGTCGCCCGGAGTCACCACCAGGCAGCCGGGGGTCAGCGCGGACAGGAACTTCGGCAGCATCGCCCCGCCGAAGACGAAGTCCAGGGCGTCCCGGGCGAGCCCCGAGTCGTCGCCGAGGACCACCCTGGCGCCCAGGGCCTGGGCGACCTGGGAGACGGTGGGCGCGGACAGGGCGGGCTCGTCGGGCACGACGTAGCAGGGCACCGGCAGCCGGCCGGACAGCCGCCCGGCGATCTCCTCGCGGTCCTCCCGGCCCACCCGGTTGGTCACCATCGCCAGGACGTCGCAGCCGAGGCTCTCGTAGGCCCGGAACGCGTTGCGGGTCTCGGCGAGCACGGACTCGGTGGTCTGCCCGCGGCCGCCGACGACCGGGATCACCGAGGCGCCGAACTCGTTGGCGAGCCGGGCGTTGAGGGACAGCTCGTCGGGGAGCTGGGTGTCGGCGAAGTCGGTGCCGAGGACCAGGACGACGTCGTAGTCGCGGGCCACCACGTGGAAGCGGTCGACGAGGGTCGAGACCAGCTCGTCGGTGCCGCGCTCGGCCTGGAGCGCGGACGCCTCGTGGTAGTCCATGCCGTAGACGGTGGCCGGGTCCTGGGCGAGCCGGTAGCGGGCGCGCAGCAGTTCGAAGAGCCGGTCCGGACTGTGGTGGACCAGGGGCCGGAACACCCCCACCCGGTCGACCTGCCGGGTCAGCAGCTCCATGATCCCCAGCTCGACGACCTGGCGGCCGTCCCCCCGGTCGATCCCGGTCACGTACACGCTGCGGGTCACGCCTGCTCACTCCGTTTCCTTGCCGACACCGACGCGCCCACCTGGGCGGGCGCGATCCCCTCGACGGTACCTCCGGCGCCGGACGGGGCGCCCGCCAGCAGGGGTGCGACGGTGTCGCGGGGGACGTGGAAGAATTGGGACGGTCTCACCGGTACCGACAGCGAGCAGGAGACACAGCACGATGCGCATCGGAGTTCTCACCGCAGGCGGCGACTGCCCCGGCCTGAACGCCGTGATTCGGTCGGTCGTGCACCGCGCCGTCGACAACTACGGCGACGAGGTCATCGGCTTCGAGGACGGCTACTCCGGCCTCCTCGACGGCCGCTACCGCTCCCTCGACCTGGACAGCGTGAGCGGCATCCTGGCCCGCGGCGGCACCATCCTCGGCTCCTCCCGCCTGGAGCGCGACCGGCTGCGCGAGGCGTGCGAGAACGCCTCCGACATGATCCACGAGTTCGGCATCGACGCGCTGATCCCGATCGGCGGCGAGGGCACGCTGACCGCGGCCCGCATGCTCTCCGACGCCGGCCTCCCGGTCGTGGGCGTGCCGAAGACGATCGACAACGACATCTCCTCCACCGACCGCACCTTCGGCTTCGACACCGCGGTCGGCGTCGCAACCGAGGCGATGGACCGCCTCAAGACCACCGCCGAGTCCCACCAGCGCGTCATGGTCGTCGAGGTCATGGGCCGGCACGCGGGCTGGATCGCCCTGGAGTCCGGCATGGCCGCCGGCGCCCACGGCATCTGCCTGCCCGAGCGGCCCTTCGACCCGGCCGACCTGGTCAAGATGGTCGAGGAGCGCTTCGCCCGCGGCAAGAAGTTCGCCGTGGTCTGCGTCGCGGAGGGCGCGCACCCCGCCGAGGGCACCATGGACTACGGCACCGGCGAGATCGACAAGTTCGGCCACGAGCGCTTCCAGGGCATCGGTACGGCACTGGCGTACGAACTGGAGCGGCGCCTCGGCAAGGAGGCCAAGCCGGTCATCCTCGGCCATGTGCAGCGCGGCGGTGTGCCGACCGCGTACGACCGCGTCCTCGCCACCCGGTTCGGCTGGCACGCGATCGAGGCCGCGCACCGCGGGGAGTTCGGGCGGATGACCGCGCTGCGCGGCACCGACATCGTGATGGTGCCGCTCGCGGAGGCGGTGACCGAGCTGAAGACGGTCCCCAAGGACCGGATGGACGAGGCGGAGTCGGTCTTCTAGATCTTTCAGGTCCGTGTCTACGGGTGACTCTCGACGGCCGCCCAGAAGCGGTCCACGATCCGGTCGAGGAACTCCTGCCCGGCCGTGCCGTCGGGGGCGTCGGCGCCACCGCCCCAGCTGAGGGTCGCGACCATCTGCCGCTGGTACTGCCGGTGCAGCTCCTGGAGCGTGTCCTCCAGGAGACGCCGGCCCAGCGGCACCAGCTTGGCGACCGGACGGACGTAGGCCTGCCAGCGGGTGCTGACCGCGTTGCGCAGATACTCCGCGAGCCGCGGCTCCCGCCCCGCTACGGCGACGAGTTCCGGCAGGTTCAGGTCCATCAGCTCGGCGAGCGCGGCGGACTGGCGGTCGGTGCCGCGCCATTCGCCGAGTTCCTCCATGCCCAGGTACATGAGGAGTTCGAGCCCCACCGCGCGGGCCACGTCCTCGGGGGCGAGGCCGCGCGCGACGCGGTGCTCGCGCAAGGTGCGCGGGCGGCCGATGAGTTCACCGGGGGAGCACCACAACACCCCCGCGAGAGCGGTCAGTTCCGGACTCGTCGGCGAGACGATCCCGCGCTCCCACGCGACCACGAGATCCGGGGTGACGTAGGGCAGTCCGTAGGAGACCCGCATGCCGTAGGCGACATGCTCCGGCCCCATGGCGAGGGCGATCCGGAGTCTGCGGGCGTTGGCGGCGTCGAAGGGCGGTCCGGGCTGGTTCGGCAAGGCTGGGGGGCGGCGCACGGCCCACAAACTAGGGAAGCGCGACGGCGGTGACTACGGTCAGTTCGGCCAGGAATACGGATTGTAGGAATCTACGGCTACGGGCCGGTAGCGGGCCTGGCCGAAGATCGTCTGTCGGCGGGGCGGGCCGGGTGGCGAGGATGGCGCCGGACGCTCGCGCGGGTGGCCGGAAAGGGACGTGATCTTCGTGTATGAAGTGAATGGCAAGGTAGAGGGGCATATTCGCGAGCGGCTGCTGGCGCCGAACTTCTGGCATCTCGCGACCGTCGGCCCGGACGGAGCGCCGCAGGTCTCGCCCATGTGGGCGGATCTCGAAGGTGAGTACGTCATGGTCAACACGGCGATGGGGCGGGTGAAGGAGGAGAACCTGCGGCGCAATCCGAACGTTTCCCTCTCCCACCACGACCCGGAGAACCCCTACGACCGCGTCGAGATCCGGGGCCGGGTCGTCCGGTTCGTGGAGGGCGAGGAGGCGGAGCGGTCGATGGACCGGCTCACCCGGAAGTACATCGGGGAGGAGCGGTATCCGTGGCTGCTGCCGGGGGAGCGCCGGGTGATGTTGTTGATCGAGCCGGTGAGGGTGCGGCGGGTGGTGGGGGTGGAGCCGTTCCGTCCCGGGGTGTTGCCGTCCTGACTTTTCGGGCGGGGCTCAGCCTTTGACCGCGCCGCCCAGCGCGAAGCCTCCTCCCAGTCTTCTGGCGATCAGCACGTACAGCAGGATCACCGGTGTCGAGTAGACGATGGAGAAGGCCGCGAGCTGGCCGTACGCGACCATTCCGCGGTTGCCGAAGAACTCGTTGATGCTGACGGACGCGGGCATCTGATCGGGCGTCAGCAAGAGCATGAAGGGGACGAAGAAGTTCCCCCACATCATGACGAAGGAGAAGACGGTCACGACGGCGACCCCCGGGCCCATCAGCGGGAGCACGATCCTGATCAGCGACTGGAGGGAGTTCGCGCCGTCGGTCCAGGCGGCCTCCTCCAGTTCCTTCGGCACGCCGTCCATGAAGTTCTTCATCAGCCAGATGGCGAACGGGAGTTGGGAGGCGGCGAAGAAGAGGATCGTGCCCTGGAGGGTGTCGATGAGGTCGACCCGGACGAACAGCGCGTACACCGGCACCATGATCGCGGTGATGGGCAGACTGGTCGCGAAGAGGACCGTCAGCAGGAACGGCCGGTTCAGCCGGGACCTGAACCGGGAGAGCGGGTAGGCCGCGAGGGCCGCGCACGCCACCGTGAGCGCGGTCGCCCCGCCGCACAGGATCAGGCTGTTGAGCAGCGGGGTGAAGGTGATGTCGGCGGTCAGGACGGCGTCGAAGTTGGCGGTCGTGAGGCCGTCCGGGACCTTCACCCTGAGGTCGGCGTGCGGGTCGAAGGCGGACAGCAGGACCCAGGCGAGCGGGAGCACGAACGCGGCGGCGAGGGCGAGGAGTCCGGCGTCGGCGGCGAGGCGGTGTCGTGACCTGTGCTTCACAGTTCCGTCCTCAGCAGGCGCATGTAGACCACGGAGAACAGGGATCCGACGAGCAGCAGAAGCAGGGCGACCGCGGTGCCGTACCCGATCATGCTGTTCTGGAAGGCCTGTTCGTACATGAACAGCGGCAGGGTCTGGCTCCGGTCCCCGGGACCGCCCCTCGTCATCACCCAGATCAGCCCGAACACCGAGAGCGTCTGCAGGGTGTTGAGCATCAGGTTGGTGCCGATGGAGCGCCGGATCATCGGCAGGGTGATGTGCCACATCCGGCGCCAGCCGCCCGCGCCGTCCACCTCGGCGGCCTCGGTGATCTCCTGGGGGATCTCGGCGAGGGCCGCGGTGTAGACGAGCATCGAGAAGGCGGTGCCGCGCCAGACGTTCGCGAAGGACACGGCGAGGATGGGCAGCGTGAACAGCCAGTTCTGGCGCGGGAGATGGAGGGCGTCGAGGATCGCGTTGAGGGTGCCCTCCTTGCGGAAGAAGGCGTAGAGGAGGAACCCCGCGACGACCTCCGGCAGCACCCACGCCGTGATCACGATCCCGCCGGTGAGCGTGCGGACCGGCTTCGAGGCGCGCCGCATGAGTGAGGCGAGGGCCAGGCCCAGGGTGTTCTGCCCGAGGAGCGAGGAGATGACGGTGAACACCAGCGTCAGCCATACGGCGTTGAGGAACTCCTCGTCCCCGAAGGCCCGCCGGAAGTTCTCGAAGCCGACGAAGGAGGACTCGGCCTGACCGGTCAACTGGAGGTCGGTGAAGGCGATGTAGGCGCAGTAGGCGATGGGGCCGGCGAGGAAGAGGGCGAGGAGGATCACGGCGGGGGTGACGGGGAGGGCACGGAGGAGGGAACGGGCCGGGGCGTGGGCGCCGGGGCTCACCGCTGGGTCACTTGGTCGTCGGTGACGTCCTTGAGGGTGTCGTCGTACGCCTTGACCGCCTCCTCGACGGACGTGTCGCCGGTCGTGACGCCCTCCATGGCCTCCTGGATCGCGGTGGAGACCCTCGGGTACGCCGGGTAGGCGGGCCGGTAGTGGGTGCTGGCGACGAGGTCGGTGAAGAACTCGATGCCGGGCTGGGCCTTGACGTAGGCCGGGTCCTCGGCGACGTCCTGGCGTACGGCGATACCGGAGTTGGCTATGTACCACTTCTGCGCGTTCGCCTTGGTCTGCATGGTCTTCACGAACTCGAAGGCGAGGTCGGGGTTGGCCGCCTTCGCCGGCACCGACCAGGTCCAGCCGCCGGACATGCTGACCTTGCCGGGGGCCTGGCCGTGCTGGGTGGGCATGTGGGCGAGGCCCAACTTGCTCGACCACTCGGGCCATTCGTGCCCGCTGCCTTCGAGCCAGTCCTGCGGGAGCCAGGAGCCGTCCAGGTTGATCCCGAGCTTGCCCTTGGGCAGCAGGTCGCCGCGGACGATCGTCTGGATGTTGGGGTCGAGGGCGGTCGAGACATCGGGCCCGAGCTTCTCCCGGTAGACGGTCTCGACGAAGCCCAGGGCGTCCTCGAAGCCCTGCCCCGCGGTGAGCCACTTGCCGGAGGCGTCGTCGTAGAGGCGGTCCTCAGTGCCGTACAGGAGCATCTCGAAGCCCTGCATGGTGGCGGCCTCGCCGGCGGGTTTTCCCGTGTAGACGTTGAGGGGCGTGACATCCGGGACCCTGCGCTTGATGGTGCGGGCCGCGTCGAGGACCTCGTCCCAGGTCTTCGGCTGCCAGTCGGCGGGGAGGCCGGCCTTGGTGAAGATCCCCTTGTCGAACCAGAGTCCGCGGGTGTCGGTCCCGTCCGGGACGCCGTACGTCTTGCCGTCCTGGCCCTTGGCCGCGGTCTTGGCGGTGTCGATGAACTGGGCCCAGTCCGGCCACTTGGCGAGGTAGCCGTCGAGCGGCTTCAAGTACCCGCTGGTGATGTCGGAGTTGATGAGGAAGGTGTCCTCGTAGACGAGGTCCGGGGCGGTCTTGGGGGAGCGGAGCATCTGCTGGAGCTTGGTGTAGTACTCCGAGTCCGGGGCCTTGACGGGGACGAACTCGACCTCCTTGCCGGGGTGCTGCTTCTCGAACTGCTTCTTGATGTCCGCGAGGTACTCGTCCATGACGTGGATCGAGTTGTCCGTGGACTGCTTGAAGGAGACCTTCACGGTGTCCGGGTCGCTGCCGGAGCCGCCGCTGCACGCGGTGAGGGTCGTGGCGGCGGCGAGAACGGTGGTGAGCAGGGCGGTTGTTGCGGCGGTGGGGCGCACGGGCATGACCTCCTGCGGGCGCACGTCGTTGTGGCCTGGGTGGGTGCCCGGTGAAGGTAGGTGGGGTGGTCCGGCCGGGTCAATGTGTGTGCGCGGGTCGGGTGTTGGGGAGCTCTTCGCCGAGTGAGGCCGGGCAGGCGTGCGCGCCCGGGTTCGTGGCGAGGGCGATCAGCAGGTCCAGGCGGCGGCCGGCCTCCTGGAGTTCGCCGACCTTCTCCTCGATACGGGCCCGCTCGACGACCAGCCGTCGCAGCAGCTCCGGGCCCAGGTCCTTGGCGTCGATGGCGGGCAGCAGGGTGGTGATCAGACGGCTGCCGAGACCGGCGGTGAAGAGCTGCTGGATGAGGGCGACGCGGTCCACGGCGGAGGGGTCGTAGGTGCGCTGGCCGCTGGGGGTGCGGTGGGGGCGGAGGAGGCCCTGCTCCTCGTAGTAGCGCAGGGCGCGGGTGCTTACGCCGGCTCTGGCGGCGAGTTCGCCGATGCGCATTGGTGCTCCTTGCCTTTGACGTCAACGTCAAGTTCTAGCGTGAGCGCCATGGGCGGCGGACCATCGCCCCCCCCCGCAGAAAGGGACACCTATGGACATCGCAGGTTCCACCGCACTCGTGACCGGGGCCAACCGTGGCATCGGCCGGTGCTTCGTCGAGGAGCTGCTGGCCCGGGGCGCGAAGAAGGTCTACGCGACGGCGCGCCGACCGGAGTTGATCGAGGCGACGGACCCGCGGGTCACGCCCCTGCACCTGGACCTGCTGGACGAGAGGTCGATCGAGGCTGCGGCGGAGGCCGCGGGGGATGTGACCCTGCTGGTGAACAACGCGGGGATCGCGACGGGTGCGGCGCTGCTGACCGGGGACCTGGACGCCGTCCGCCAGGACCTGGAGACCCACCTCTTCGGCACACTCCGCGTCATCCGGGCGTTCGCTCTCCGCCTGGACTCCGAGGGCGGTGGAGCGATCGTCAACATCCTCTCGGTGCTGTCGTGGGTGGCCACGCCCCAGGGCTCGGGCTCCTACTCGGTGGCCAAGGCGGCGGAGTGGAACATGACGAACGGGGTGCGGGTCGAGCTGGGCGGGCGGGGAATCCTGGTGCAGGGCGTCCACTTGGGAGCCGCCGACACCGACATGATGGCGGGCCGCGACGCCCCGAAGATCGACCCGGCGGAGGTGGCACGGGCCAGCCTCGACGGGGTGGCGGCGGGGGCGCTGGAGGTCCTGGTCGACGACCCGAGCCGGTTTGTGAAGGGGGCGCTGGCGGGAGATCCGGCGCAGCTGTACGGGACACCGGCCTGACGCTGTCGCTAGGGCCTGTCCGGCGGATCAGGCCGGCTGCAAGCAGCGGTTCTGGTGGGCGCAGGTGAGCGGGGCGGTGGGGGAGTCGGCAACCGACGGCAACGCCGCAGACAGGCGTGCCCAGCCCCGCGACGCCGGCATGATCCGCCGGACAGGTCCTAGCGCCGCGGCCCGGTCTGCTTGCCGATGACGGTGCCGTAGAAGGTGCCGTTGCGGAGGTCGATGTGGTCGCCGCTGTATCGCGTGCGCTCCTCCTCCGGGCGAGCGGTGCGGGCCCGGTGCTTGCGCAGTACTTCCACGGCGACCGAGGCGGCCTGTTCGGCGGCCCGTCGCTGGGAGCCTTCGGCGTCGGCCTCGTGCTTGCCGGCGTCGGCGCGGTCGCTGATCCCGCGGATCACCAACGCGTCCACCTGGCCGTTCAGATGGGCCGCGTGGGCCGCGCCGGAGCCCTCCATCTCGATCGCCGCCGCGTCGTTGTAGTGCTCGCGCAGGTGCCGGGCGATGTCGGACCGGGCGTCCGCCAGGACGACGTCACCCGCGGCGATCGGCTTGAAGTGGGCCCGTACGTCCGGCATGTCACGGACCGCTGAACGGGCGGCCTGGACAAGGGAGTTCGAGCCCGGCCAGGCCTCGGGCCGGACCAGGAAGCCCTTCGGGGTCTGCTTGCCGCCGTGGAGGGCGTACACCTTGGTGCCGACGACCACGTCCCCGATCCCGATGTCGTCCTTGAGGCTGCCGGCGACTCCGACGAAGAGGACGGCCTGCGGGTGCAGCCAGGAGACGAGCTGGGTGGTGAGCGCGGCGGTGTTCAGCGCACCCTCGCCCAACTCGGCGAGTGCGACAGCCCAGTTGGTGCCTGCGAGGCGTCCGCGCTCAACACGGGTTCCGGTCCCCTCGTGGACCAGTTCCTCGCGGCCGGTGAGGTAGCTGCGGACAGCCGCGTATTCGAGGGCGAGGGCGGTAAGGATCACCACGGTGGGATCGGTCTCCGGCACACTCATAAGGTACGCCGGGGGAGGAGAGTGAAGTGCCGGAACAGAACGTCACCGTCGGGCAGTTGCTGCTCGTCGAGTACCAGAGCCTCAAGGACGAGCAGAAGGCGCGGATCGGGTTCCGGGACAACCTGCTGTACGTGACGCTCGCGGTCGTGGCCGCCGTCATCGCGGCGGCGGCTCAGGCCGGGAGGACGTCGATGCTGCTCGCGTTGCCGCCGGTGTGTGTCGTGCTCGGGTGGACCTATCTCGTCAACGACGACAAGATCTCGGCGATCGGGAAGTACGTGCGGGACTCGCTCGGGCCGCAGCTTGCCGGGTTGGCCCAACCGGGCGGCTCCTTCGAGGCGTTCGCCTGGGAGACGGGGCATCGGGGAGATCCGCGGCGGAGGTCTCGTAAGGCGATCCAACTGGTCGTCGATCTGTCGGCGTTCTGTGTCGTGCCGCTGGCCGCGCTGGTGGTGTTCTGGGCGGACGTCGACGGGGGTGGGGCGCTCGTGGCGGTGTCGGTGCTGGAGGCGCTGGCGGTGGTGGGGCTCGCCTCGCAGGTGGTGTGGTACGCGAAGGGGGCGTCGGCCGCTGACTGAAGGTCCTACGGTCCGTCACTTCCCCCGAACCCACCGATAAACCAGTTCCGGTCTCCCCACCTGCCCATACACCGGCTTCCGCTCAGCCCTCCCCGCCTCCACCAAATGCTCCAGATACCGTCGAGCGGTGATCCGGGAGATCCCCACCGCCTCGGCCACGCCCGCCGCGGTGAGTCCCTCGCCGGCGTCCCGCACGGCACCCGTCACCCGTTCCAGCGTCGGCCCGCTCAACCCTTTCGGTAGCGCCGCAGGCGACGGCGCACGCAAAGCCGCGAGCGCCCGGTCCACCTCGTCCTGTCCGCTCGCCTCGCCCGCCGCGCCCCGGAATTCGGCGTACCGCACCAGCCGGTCCCGCAGGGTCGCGAAGGTGAAAGGCTTCAGTACGTGCTGCACGACCCCCAGCGACACCCCCTCCCGCACCACCGTCAGATCCCGCGCCGACGTCACCGCGATCACGTCCGCCTGATGGCCGGCCGCCCGCAGCGAGCGGGCGAACTGGAGGCCGTTCACATCGGGCAGGTGCAGGTCGAGGAGGAGCAGATCCACCGCCGTACGGTCGAGGATCCGCCGCGCCTCCGCCCCCGTGTGCGCCTTCCCGACCGCCACGAACCCCGGCACCCGGCCCACGTACATGACATGCGCGTCCGCGGCGACGGGATCGTCCTCCACCACCAGCACCCGGATGGGCGGTACGTCGTTCACGACGCGCCCCCCTTCGACGTCATCGGCTCGCGCGGGGCCGTCGTACGCAACGGCAGCCGTACCTCGAACTCCGCCCCGCCGCCCTCCGCCTCCGTCACGGACACGCTCCCTTCGTGCCGCTGTACGGCCTGTCGGGCGAGGGCCAGTCCGAGGCCCCGGCCGCCCGGTCCCGCCGGCTTCGTGGAGAAGCCGCGGCGGAACACCTCGTCGGCGTGCTCCGGGGAGACCCCGGGGCCCGTGTCCGACACCCGCAGGACCAGCTCCGAGCGCCCGGCATCGGCGTACGCCGTCACCGTCACGCGCGCCCGCACGCTGCCCTGCGCCGCGTCCACCGCGTTGTCGATCAGGTTGCCGAGGATCGTCACCAGGTCCCGGGCGGGCAACGACGAAGGCAGCAGCCCGTCGTCCAGGCGGCTCTCCTCGGACACCACCAGCTCCACGCCCCGTTCGTTCGCCTGCGCCGTCTTGCCCAACAGCAGGGCGGCCAGCACCGGTTCGCCGACCGCCGCCACCACCTGGTCCGTCAGGGCCTGCGCCAGCTCCAGTTCGGCGGTCGCGAAGTCCACCGCCTGTTCCGCGCGGCCCAGTTCGATCAGGGAGACGACGGTGTGGAGCCGGTTCGCCGCCTCGTGGGCCTGCGAGCGCAGCGCCTGCGTGAAGCCGCGTTCGGAGTCCAACTCTCCCATGAGGGACTGGAGTTCGGTGACATCGCGCAGGGTGACCACCGTGCCGCGGCGCTCCCCGCCCGACACCGGCGAGGTGTTGACGACCAGGACGCGTGAGGCCGTCAGATGCACCTCGTCCACCCGCGGCTCGGACGCCAGGAGCGCCCCCGTCAGCGGTGCGGGCAGTCCGAGGTCCGCGACCGAGCGGCCCACCACATCCCCTACGTCCAGCAGCTCCCGTCCGCCGTCGTTGATCAGCGCGACACGGTACTGCCCGTCGAGCATCAGCAGCCCCTCGCGTACGGCGTGCAGGGCGGCCTGGTGGTAGTCGTGCATACGGCTCAGCTCGGCGGCGTTCATGTTGTGGGTGTGCCGGCGCAGCCGGGCGTTGACCACGTACGTCCCCACGGCACCCAGTGCCAGCGCGCCCGCCGCGACCCCGAGCAGGGCCGTGAGCTGGCCCTGCACCCGTTTGCTGATCTTCTCGACCTGGATGCCGGCGCTGACCAGGCCGATGATCGTGCGGTGGTCGTCGTCGTAGATGGGGGTGACCGCGCGGACGGAGTAGCCGAGGGTGCCCTTGTAGGTCTCGGTGAAGGTGTAGCCGTTCAGCGCGCGCTCGGTGTTGCCGAGGAAGTGCTTGCCGATCTGGTCCTTGTCGGGGTGGGTCCAGCGGATGCCCCGCGGGCTCATGATCGTGACGAAGTCGACCTCCGCGTCGGCCATCACCCGCAGGGCGTACGGCTGCAGCTCGGCGGTGGGGTGGGCGGTGTGGATCGCCGCGCGCACCGAGGGGGAGTCGGCGACGGTCCGCGCCACCGCGGTGGCCTGGCTGCTCGCCGACTCCTTCGCCTGGCCGCGGTCGCTCACATAGGTGAACAGTGCGTATCCGGCCACGACGACCGCTATCAGCACGGCCTGCATGGCGAACAGCTGGCCCGCCAGGCTCCGGGGTCCGGGTACGGGGATGCGCATGTCGTCAGTCTGCCTCGTTGGCCGATTGTGAACTAAATGAACGGAAGGGTGACCGCCCTCACAGGGCAGGAGATAGTCACCCCATTCCTCATAGCCCGGACGTGAGCCGCACGCCGGTCATACCGACGAAGACGTCAAGGAGGGCAGCCGTGGCCGCCAGCACCCCCGATACGGCCCCCGTGGTCAAGAAGGACCGCACGCACTATCTCTACATCGCGGTGATCGTCGCGGTCGCCATTGGTATCGCCGTCGGCCTGATCGCCCCGGACTTCGCGGTCGAGCTGAAGCCGATCGGTACCGGCTTCGTGAACCTGATCAAGATGATGATCTCGCCGATCATCTTCTGCACGATCGTGCTCGGCATCGGTTCGGTGCGCAAGGCCGCCAAGGTCGGCGCCGTCGGCGGTATCGCGCTGGCGTACTTCATGGTGATGTCGCTGGTCGCCCTGGGTATCGGCCTGGTCGTCGGCAACATCCTGGAGCCCGGTACCGGCCTCGCCGTGACCGACGCGATCAAGGACGCGGGCCACGCCCAGGTCGACGCGGAGGCCAAGGACACCACCGAGTTCCTCCTCGGCATCATCCCGACCACCTTCGTCTCCGCCTTCACCGGCGGCGAGGTCCTCCAGACCCTGCTGATCGCCCTGCTCTGCGGCTTCGCGCTGCAGGCCATGGGCAACGCCGGCGCGCCGATCCTGCGCGGTGTCGAGCACATCCAGCGGCTCGTCTTCCGGGTCCTCGCGATGGTGATGTGGGCCGCCCCGATCGGCGCCTTCGGCGCGATGGCCGCCGTCGTCGGCTCCGCGGGCCTGGACGCCCTGAAGAGCCTCGCGGTCCTGATGCTCGGCTTCTACGTCACCTGTCTGCTGTTCGTCTTCGTGGTGCTCGGCACGCTGCTCCGGATCGTCGCGGGCCTGAACATCCTCACGCTCTTCCGCTACCTCAGCCGTGAGTTCCTGCTGATCCTGTCGACCTCCTCCTCCGAGTCCGCGCTGCCGCGGATCATCGCGAAGATGGAGCACATGGGCGTCAGCAAGCCCGTGGTCGGCATCACCATCCCGACCGGCTACTCCTTCAACCTCGACGGCACCATGATCTACATGACCATGGCCTCGCTGTTCGTCGCCGACGCCATGGGCACCCCGATGGCCGTCAGCGAGCAGATCCCGCTGCTGCTCTTCCTGTTCGTCGCCTCGAAGGGCGCCGCCGGTGTCACCGGCGCCGGTCTCGCGACCCTGGCCGGCGGTCTCCAGTCGCACAAGCCCGCCCTGGTGGACGGCATCGGCCTGATCGTCGGCATCGACCGCTTCATGAGCGAGGCGCGCGCCCTGACCAACTTCGCGGGCAACGCCGTCGCCACCGTCCTGATCGGCACCTGGACCAAGGAGATCGACCGCGAGCGCGTCGACCAGGTGCTCGCCGGTCACCTGCCCTTCGACGAGAAGACGCTCTGCGGCCGCGTGGTGGCCCGCGTCGTTCGTGTGGAAGAAGGGCAGGCCCATCAGGAGGTCGGTGGACGGCGGGGTCACCTCCAGGGC